>CALNBM010000016.1 GCA_937874195.1 uncultured Clostridia bacterium
TGAAACGCAAAGTGGGGCAAACTTCATGATAAGCATGTTTTAATAATGCAAGGCAGATTTCATTTATATGAAGGGAAGACTGCAAATGAAGTTGTGTTACCTGTTGATATTTTTCATGCACTTAATATTAAAAGTTTGTTTGTAACAAACGCAAGCGGAGGAATAAACCGCAGTTATGTGCCGGGTGATTTAATGATACTGCATGACCATATAAACTTAACAGGGCATAATCCTTTGATTGCAGGCAATCTTGAAGAGGGCAGACCACTTTTTGTTGATATGACAAATATTTATGATGAAGAATATATAGGTTATCTTAAAATAAGTTGTGATAAGCATTCACTTAAACACCATATTGGAACATACTTACAAGTAACAGGGCCAACCTATGAAACAAAGGCAGAAATTTTTGCATACTTTCAAATGGGTGCAGATGTTGTGGGTATGAGTACTGCATTAGAAATAATTAAAGCCAGATATTACGGCATGAGATGTGTGGCGGTTTCGCTTGTTTCAAACTTTGCTGCAGGTATGTCTAACCTAGGACTAAACCATGAAGATGTTTTAGCAACAACAATGAAAAAAAAGGATAGTTTAAAACTATTATTAAGCGAATTTATTTTAATGTTGGAAAAGAGTAAATAAAAAGTTTAGCAAAATAAATCTCATATACATGTTGTAAAACTTTTCCATGTGTAAAAAAATATGATTTTAGGATAACTCATAACATGCATATTTAATAAAGTTGTAAATTAGATATGCGGTTAAGAGAAAACTATTTTTAGGTTAATACACAGTATCTAATTAATGGGTAAGCAAAAAAATGTAATTTTTAAAACAATTAAGCTTTGCAAAAATTTAAATATGGAAAGGAACCAAAAAAATGAGATTTAAGTTAACATATTATGTTTGCAAATTGGATTAAAAAAATAGTGATTTTAGGATAACTCATAACATGCATATTTAATAAAGTTGTAGGTTAATATATGAGGGAATTATAAAAAATGGAAGGCAAGTGAATTTACCGATAGTAAAGGAAAAAACTTGTCTTTCACTTTTTTTAGTGCATTTAATGATTTTATCTTTTTCCCGTGTGTGTTTTTCAAGTTTATGATGCTTTCGATTGATTTTATTTGACAAATTTCGCTAATTGTTTAAAATAAAAGTATAGTTAAAAGTGTGCTGATAATTAAAATATAATTTGTTAAAACTAAAAATAACTATATACTGTGAAATTAAGGCATCAATATAAAGTGCTTAATCCTACTCAAATTATATTTATCTTGATTAGCGCAAAAATGAGACTTAATTTTAGTTAGATTACAAATAGGAAAAAAAGTATTTATCTTCACAAATCCAACAAAAAGATAAAAACATTCCAATATATAAAAAATGTATCTTCACAAAACATTACACAAAAGGAGGGATATGTTGGTAAAAACAAAATTGTTTTTCAAACGAGTTTTTGTTTTTATGTTATGCTCGGTAACTATCTTTTTAAGTGGTTGTGGGTTTCCTTCACCAAGTATTGGCTATTTCAAAAATGCAGAATCACCAGTAGTCGAGTCTGAAATAAAAAATCCCACCACGGATATAAGAGATTATTTCAGTGGAGTTATTATTTGCACAGAACCAGAAAATGACACATTGTTTTATGACAAAGTTGATAAGAATGAAAAAACTTTTGTAGCCTTATTAGAGAGACAATTTTCGCTTATGGCGGAACATATTGATTTTGCGCTTAAAGCTTTTTATATTAATAGTGCGCTAGGTAAAGAAAAACAATCAACTTATATTGATACGATAGAGTTTAATAAATTCACACTTATTAGTCCGGGAGAGAATGAATTTTCAACTAAGGCTAGAAGTTGTACGCACGGAACTGTAAATTTAATTGATTTAAATTGCGGTGAATGTATTTCATGGATGGCAGGCGAAAGAAGTGATTTAAAAGAAATCAATCCCTTTAATTTTACACGAGCAATAGACGGCGGATATATTTACAATGAAACTGGTGAGTTTGGTACAGAAATAAACACTGCTAGAAAATGGATAGGCGCTGATAATTTAACTATGAATAATGTAAAAATGCAGTTAGCAAAAATAGTTGCAACGGGTGAGTATAGTGCGCTTGGAACTGTAACCTCTGGGCAGTACAATGCTTATCTTAATTCCATTAATCATTTAGGGTTTACTGAAAGCACATTTGGTGAAGAAATAGCTATAGGTGAAGTGGATGTTATAAAAGAATTTATTTTAAATAACATTATTGGCTCTGCAAATGTAGAATATGATGATAACCTTTTTCCGTCTGGTAATGATAAGATAATTTTAAATCCCGGTGGGGACCCTTTCGAAGATAATCCTGAAAAACATTATTATAAATCATATAGAATTCTTGTGAATAAGTTTATGGATAAGGCGGTAACAATTTCTAAAAATGGAAAATATCCAAACTATGGTTCAAACGATTTTGCTGTTTATCTGAAATTTCCACGAATAAATGCAATGTATAAACATATAAACGAATTTTATGATTTTAATGTATCACCGTTTGAACCTGTTTTAGAAAGTGCAGAAAAAATAAAAAGCATTGTATTTTTGCCAGAAGTTAACACCGCCAAATTTTATGACCGTAACGAGCAACTAGTTATAAAATACGGTGATTTTTATAAAGATTGGCCAGATAAGTACGCCTTTTATTTACCATCAGATTGGTTTATGAACTTTGTTTGTGCAAACGATGCCGTTCTAGACGAATTTGTGTTAAAGTTAAAATTTAATGTTATGGCGCAGGGAGTTGAAATTTTAGATTCGTATTTGCCTCTTTTCCCTATACAAACAAGATCGGACTTTATCACAAGTGATTTAGATATGGTGGCTATGTCTCCAACTAAATTAATTGAACACGGTGTTACAAATAAGTTAATTGAAGAGAATACAATTCGTCGCATTGAAGCTGAAAAATTTATGTCGATTTATAATATAAGTCCAGCATCAAGCGATATGCAGCAAAGACGATTGACTGATTACGATGGCGTAGTTTTGTATGATCCCGTTTGGGGTTCTCTTGATAGTGAATTTTTCAAAAATGACAAACTTGTTGCCGGGAGTGATTTATTTCAAATTGCCCCTAAAACCAACTTGCAACAGCCCGAAACATTTATTGCAGGTGCAGATACTTTTTTTAATAGAGGAAATAATTGTTTTCAAATTTTTTTAGAATATTACAATATGCAATATGAACCTATTACAACGCAAGATGTAAACATAGTTTATATGACCAGTATTGATGGTTTTCTTGAAGCATTATTTGGCAAACTAAATAATCCATAACTAAATCATGTTAAATTAAAATCATTATATGTAATTTTTTAGTTTTATAAATTAGTTTGTAAGGGTATGGTTTTAAAGTTTGTACATGAATACAATTAAAAAAGCATAAAAAAACCTTATGAAGTGAACTTAACAAGGGTTAACTAAATAAGGCTTTTTTTTTGCTTAGTGTGATTTTTTATTTTTTTAATGGTATTTTATTTTTATTTAAATAACTTATTTTTTGGAATATGCATTGCAATAATTTGTGTACTGCATAAATTTTAAATTATAGCAAAACATAAATAAAATGGAAATGTAATTGTTTTTAAAATAGGTTTAATTTTATCGAAAACTATCATAAAAAACTCCATTTAATATTAGGAGATAAAAATGAAAAGAAAAGTTGCAGTAATATTAATGTTAATTGTTTGCCTATTGGTTTCAACAAAAAGTTTTACCGTGAACGCAATCAATTCGCATGATGAATTCAATAAGTTGTCGTGTGGAAGTTACCTGCTAATGGATTCTGATAGTAAAACGGTGCTTTCTTCATTTAATGAGCATGCCAGGATGCCTGTGGCAAGCATTTGCAAACTTATGGTAACATTGATAACTCTTGAAAGAATTGAAAGTGGCGAACTAAGCATGGACGATGAAATGAGAGCAAGTGAGCATGCGTGCGATGCTGAAGGCAGTCAGGCATTTTTGGATGCAGGAAGCAAATACAAAGTTTCAAATTTATTAAAAAGCGTTATAGTTGCATCTGCAAACGACAGTTCCATAGTGCTGGCTGAAGGGATAGCTGGCAGTGAGAAAGCATTTGTTAATCTTATGAATGAGCGTGCTAAGGAACTTGGAATGAAAAACACAGTTTATGAAAATGCATCTGGATTAAACACAGATAACCAACATAGTACTGCATATGACTCGGCATTAGTTTTAAGAGAGATTGAAAGATTTGATATATATATTAAAGATGCAAGTATTTGGATGGATAATCTAATTCATCCTAGTGGAAGAGAAACTGAACTTGTTAATACCAACAGATTAATTCGTTACTATGAATATTGCACTGGTGGAAAAACTGGATTCACCGATGAAGCAGGATATTGTTTAGCAAGTTCAGCCACAAAAGACGGATTAAACTTAATTGCAGTGGTGTTAAATTGCAAAGATTCGCAAAGCAGGTTTAGTGAAAGTATTGAATTATTTTCTCATGGTTTTGCAAACTACCAAAACTCACATATTTTAAGTGCGGAAAAATGTTTTGATAAAACTGTTAAAGTGGTTGGAGGCAAGGAAAATAGCATTTGCGTTCGCCCTCTTAATGATTATTTTGCTATCGATAAAAAAGGTGAAAAATCCACTTATGAAACAGTGTTACAGGTACCAAATAGGGTAGGTGCTCCAATAAAGAAAGGGCAGGAAGTGGGCGTTTGTTTGGTGCTAAAAAATGGCGTAATAATAGCCGAAGTTCCAGTTATAAGCGAGTCAAATGTGGCAAAACAAAACTTTTCAGATGTTATGAGAAAAATAGTGAACGGTTGGGCACTTTAAAATTATTATGGATAAATTATGATATTGTATTTTATAGTTAAGTTTATAATAAGTTTATTTTAATAATTTTTAAAAAAATTAATTAGTTAAAAAGTTATTGCTTTTAGCGGACGGTTTCGTCCGCTTTTTCGCATGTAAACTTTTATATAACAATAAAAAAAAATGAAAAATTAGTTTTTTTGCTTTTATACAAAAATGATGTTCATCTTTTCGTGTTTGCATTTTAATTTTTTATCTTTTTAAGACAGATTAATTTTTGTCAAATATTTTTTTTAAAAATAATCAATGAACTTACTTTAAAGATATAAAAAAGATTTAATCTTCTAATTGATTTTATTAATGATTGGTTTTGTCGAATTATTTTTAAATTATTTTTTAAATTTACATATTTTGGAAAAATATTAGCCAAATTATTTTTGTTTATTTAGTTTGTCGTGTTAAACTGCTTTACAACTCACTTTAAATTTGCTTTAATATGTGTTGGAATAAACTTATTTAAGTTTGTCATATTTGATTTTTCATAAATTAACTAAATTTTAAGGCGTAGTTAAAAGCATTTATACCAAATAAATGGCTTATTAAAAATTAATTTAAACTTTACATTTTCATTTAAAAACCACCTGAAAACTAACCTGAAAATTATATATTTTTAAACTTAAATTGATTGACAAATTGTCAAATATTGTTTAAACTAGTCAATGTTACAAATATCTTAAATAATTAAGGAGAAATTTTACTATCATGGTAAGAAATACGAAAAAAATAAAATTCAAGATTTTAACAACTATAATAATGGCTTTTGCTTTACTGCTGTCTCCAGTTGCAACACTGGTTAATAATATGAACATTGCTTACGCTGACGATGTTGTGATAACTGATGTTGATGGCGACACGATTGAGCTTATCGGCTTTAAAAGTGAAGTAAAATTTAATAACGAATATAAATTGCCTATAATTAAAGAAGGCATAGAACAGCTAGATTATGCAGATTTTATTGCAAGAGAAGGCTATTCTTATAAAGTTTTTCAAAACATTCCTAGAAAAGAGTTAGCCAACACTAATAACAATGCTGAGGGAAAAACCCTAGGCATTCATGAAAATGAAAACAATGAATGGGTTTTTATTGCTCTAACAACAGGCACTTACACTTTGGAAATAACAAAGCAAGTTGGCGGTAAAATTATAACTGCTATTCAAAATAAATCGTATGGAAATAAAAAAGATAATGGATTAACTATTGATGTTATTTCTCAAAGTTATACTGTTTTACTTCCAGAAAACAGTAAGCATGTTGTACCTGAAAAAATGCCTCTTCTAACAGATAGAATAGAAGTTGCAATTCCTCGTCCAACAGTATTAACAAATAAAGGCGAAAAAATTGCAGAAGCCGATTACGCAAACCTAGAAGTACGCATTAATAATGATATTGTTACAGTTGAAAATGTTGGTGAAGGTGATGAAAACGATTATGTTTATTTGTATACACCAAGCAGTATCGGAACCTATAAAATATCATATCATTATAAAGTATCAGGAAAAATTCTTGGCAGTGGCTATCAAAATATTGAGGTAGTTCCAGAATCAAGTTATAAATTAGAAGATTTAAAACTAAAAGTAAATTTCACAGGTTCTATTGAAGAAAGAATTAAACTGGGACTTGAAGCCAGTCTTCCTCCAGCGTATGCAGTTGACCAAGATGGTCAAAAAATAAACGCTTATATTAAAATAACTGCTGAACATATTACTGCTGATAATCAAAGGACTGATTGCACAGCACAAATCAACCAAAAAGACTTTACTATTACTCCAACACTTATTGGTAACTATTGGATTTACTATCAAGCAATACATCCACTTTTTAATGTGAGTAGTGATAAGTTTCAACCGATCAATAACAGCGACTCTCAACATAGAGTGGAAGTTTATGATGAGGAATTACCAGAAATCTTATATGTAAATGATTATGAAATCAATGCAGAAAATAAAATAACAAGCGTTGGTGGTGTTAGTGTTCAAGGAAAAACTGAAAACGAAATTTTAGAGTTGCTTGGTGACAAAATTGCATCTGTTCCAAACCTTGTTATTATTCCAGAAGGCGATACTTCTTTAATTCTTGAAGATATTATCCCTGCTATTTATGCAAAGGACAACTTTACAACAGGGTATGAGAATTTTGAGTTTACCAGACAAGTTAGAGTTGATACTCAACCTACAAAAAATTTATTTGTGATAAATGGAGGAGTTGAAAGCGAAGATGAAACTTATGAAAACTACGAAAGTGCATCTTTTAAATTTATGGCTCCAACTGGAACGGTAGAAACAAGGAAATATACTTTTATTTATACAGCAAAAGATAAACAATATTCTATTTCAACAACACGAAATTTCACCATTAATGTGATAAGAGAAGAAGATTATAAAGATTATAATACTGACCCTAGTCTTATATTCACAGTAGATGAAGACGAACTTTATGCGGATAGCGTTTTAACTTTCGCAAAACCTACCGTACTCGATGAAAATGTTAATTATAAAGACAAAAATATTGATGTAGATATTGTTGCAAGGATTGTTGGATTAAATGATATTAAATATTTAACAGGTTTGGAACTTGAAGAAATGTTTAATAAAACAACTAACCTATATGAAATAGATTTTGCTAAGTTAAAAGACGAGATAGGTGAAATTGTATCTGCGACTGTTTCAGTTTATGCAAGAAATGATTACTACAACCAAGTTATCAATCCCGGATTCGATATTTATAATGTTCCAACTGAAGAAAGCGGACTTCTTCCAAAAATGGTAAAGCAAGAAATAACAGTTCTAGCAACTGGCGACCAAGATGCTCCACAGTTTGCTTTTGTGGATGGTGGTGCTGGCAATTCATTAGGAGACGCACTATATTTAGCAAATACAGATGAAATTTTAAATAATTATCCAGATTTAACCGCACCTTGGAATTACCTAGATAACGGATATATCCAACTTGACGGCGTAGAAAAAGATATTTTCTTCCCTAGAAATATTATAACTCTTCCAACAGTAAGTGCTACCGATGCAGATAAAAATATTAAACATTCTCTTTTTATTTTTAATAATGGAAATAGAGCTTATCTACTTAAAGATGGAAATCCGACCTTAGATAAATTTTATGATATAGCAAATGATGAATATACACTAACAATCTCCGGGGCTAAGTTTGAAGCAAGCGTTAGTGGATTATATGAAATTGTTTATCAATTTGAAGATGGACTTGGAAACATAACAACCAAAACTTTTGGTATTAGAGTTGGCGAGCCTGAAGAGCCAGCTATGGTTATAACAAATTTCCCTAAAACTGCTGAACTTGGCAAAGAATTTATTTATCCAAAAATCACTTTAAGCAATGGAGTAATAATTGATTCAAAAACTTGGACGGTTGCTTTAACTTCAACGCCAGATGGATATTTGAATTTTGACGAAAGCGAAAAAAGTTTTAAACCTAATGTTGAAGGCGATTACAGGATTGAATATAAATGGGGAAGCAAAAGCGAAAATGAAACCACTTATTTTATTTTAAATGTTTCTGACACTATTGCTCCAGAAATAAGTACTGTTTTTGAAAATGGATATTTTGAAACAAATCAATTTAAACATACTATTGAATGGGAAAACACTTTAGAAAATCCAAATCCAACCTTGAAAGTGTATTTACCAATGTATACTGTTACCGATGAAAATAAAAACCTAGATGAAAATAATCTTATCGCAAAAGTAACAGTAAAAAATAAAGCAGGCACAATTATTACAGCGCAACCAAATTATGAACAAGGCTATTATTGGTTCGAACTTAAAACTTATGATACAAACCAAGGCAAATATTCTGTTGAATACACAGCTGAGGATAGAGCACATAATCAAGCGGTGCAATTTGCTGATCACAAAATTACTTTATATATTGGAAACTGTAATAATCCAAATGTTGTTTGGATGGACGGCAAAGAAGATGCAATTCCAACAAAAGTTAAGTTGGGCGAAGAATGGATGCTTCCATTAGACAAAATGATTATTGTTGACCAAGATGCAGATAAATTAGGTGACACTCATGAAGCTTTAATGCAAAAATTTAAAACAAAATCCGGCACAGTGAAATTAACCGGGCCTAACGGAAAAGAAATAGTAAACAATTATGAAATAGAAACAGGTGTTTGGGGATGGGATTTTGACCAGGTTGGCGACTATAAACTATCATTAACCGTTTATGACAACGCAAACAACACTTGGCAACAAACTTATATTATTAATGTTCCATCTGCGCAAGCCGATGAAGACAAAAATATTTCTAACACAGTTGGCACAATACTAATAATTCTTTCTATTGCAGTGCTTTCGGGTGTGATTATCTATTTCTTATTCTCAAATAAAAGACTTTCAAGAGTTGAGCCAACAAAAAAAGATAACAAGAAATAATAAAATTTAAAAATTCAAAAAACCTGCTAGAAAAATATGCAGGTTTTTTTTGTCGTTTGAAAAACCACTTTAAGCTGTGTGATAGTGAAAAACCTTTACAAATTATTAATCATGTAGATTGCCTTTGTGGTAAATCTACTAAACTTGCTGTTTGAAGATTATAGCTTATTCACACTTCCATTTTGATATTATAAAATAGTAAGTTATGAATATAATCCCTTTTGTAGTTTTTCACGTTTTTGATTTTTCGAAAAATTATTAAATTATGCTTACAAACATTACGCAATATTATCTATTTGTATTTACAAGCGACTTTATTTTTTCAGATTTTTTTATTGTATAAGATGATTTTTTTTCACGAATTTGATTTTAATTTTGCATATTTATATTAATTTAAAAGTTATAAATATAATTTCTTTTGCAGTTTTTTATAGGCTTATATTTTAAACAAACTAAATTAAAGTCTAAATTTATTTTAGTGTAAATAATTTAAGCAAGAGTAAAATAATTTTAAGTAAATATAATTTGAAGATAAGTTTATTTTATGCTAGAATAGATTTAAGAAAAAATTATAAAGGTTTAAAAAATGTTAGACAAATTAAATATGAATCTTATAAAGAATTTGAATAATTTATGCGAAGATAGTGCTGCTTATAAAATATTAGATATATCTCAAATTTTAGATAAAATGGCAAAGTTTAAACTTGATTATACAATCCTTAATAACAATTTAACATACTTGCAAGAGCATGAATTTATCGATATAAAGTATTTAGACGAAAATGAAGTATGCCTGGCCATGCTTCCTAAGGCAAGAGTGCATGCAGAAGAAATAAAAGCAAGCAATAAAGAGAAGAATAAGTTTTATAAACTTGCTATTTGGTCGAGTGTGGGTTCTTTTTTAGCGGCAATACTGGGTGGATTTTTAGCTAGTGTTTTGTTTTAGTTTTTTTTAAAGGTATGAAAATGTTATCAAAAAATGAAAAAATCATTATGAAATATGTTTATAGTCAATGTGAAGGAAAAGGCACATGCCTTCTTTCTAGTATGGAAATATCTAACGGTGTTAGTCATCAAACATATATTAGTAGTTATGAAATTGAAGAAATATTAAAAAATCTAGAAATGGAGTCGTTAATATCTGTTGTAAACTCAGATAAAAATGGACGAGCTGTTTTTTGCATTACTTTAAATCCCAAAGGTCAAGCTTTTGAAAGAGATTTAGAAAATCAAAGAAAAGCACTCATTAGACGAGTTTTAATAACTGTTGCGTTTGCGTGTTTATCCTTTGCGGTAACTTTAATATTAAGGCACATTTTCTTTTAATTTGTAAGTATAAAAATTTATAAAATAAACTAAGCATTTACAATGCTTTTTTATTTTAAGTTTAAGTATAAAAGTTTTAATAAGTATTTATAATGCTTTTTTATTTTAAGTTTAAGTATAAAAGTTTTAATAAACCAAGCATTTATAATGCTTTTTTTTCAAGTTTATGAAATATCTTAAATTAAATTTTAAAATTTAAGGATAAATTGTTTAAATTTTCAAACTATAAGTTTTTTTTTCACAGTTTAATCACGCGCCGTTTTAGTTGTGTGAGTGATACTTTATTGCCATGTATTATAAAATAATATACAAAGATGCAAGTTAAAATAAATCGCACGGCATTTTTGATAAGGACAATGTATAAAAAACGGGTTTGCTTTTATTAAATGCAGTAATACTTTTTTTTGTAATAAATTAAATTAATCTTAATTTACTTAAAACGGCTTGTATATGCTTTTTCCATAATTTATTTAAAAGGGTTTAAAGTTTAGTTTGTATAAGCTTTTCCCATAATTTTAAAAGGGTTTACAGTTTAGTTTGTATATTTTTTTTCCAATTACCGGCATTGCACCATGAAAATTGAGATTTTTTATGTTTTTTCGTTTCATTTTTTTATTTACATAACTAATTTTCTTATGTCTAAAAATATTTTTTTATTGAAATAAAATTTGATATAATACTATAAATAAACATAGGAGAAAAAAATGGATGCGAATAAATATTTAGAGTTATGGAAAAAACATGTTACCGATGTTGCGCTACTAGAAGAAATAACTGGAATTACCGACACAAACGAAATTGCAAATCGTTTTAGTGGATATTTGCAGTTTGGAACAGCTGGGCTAAGAGGAATCTTAGGTGCGGGCACAAGATATATTAATAAATACACTATTTTAAAAGCAACACTTGGAATTATTAATTATCTTAAAGAAAATTTTAAAGATGCCAGCGTTTGTATAGCGTATGACAATAGAAAGTATTCTCAAAAATTTGCTACTTTAAGCGCGAATCTGTTTGACAATAACGGTATTAAAACTTATCTTTTTAATGAACTTACGCCTACTCCGGTTTTGTCGTTTGCAGTTCGAAAGTTTAAAACGACCCTTGGAATCAATATAACAAGTTCTCACAATCCAAAAGAATATAACGGCTATAAGGTTGTGAATAGTGATGGATGTCAAATATCAACTGAACAGGCAGAATTAATAACAAAGTATATAATGAAAGCAAACGAATTTGATATAAACTTTGATAGTTTAGAAAAGAAAAGCCACGAAAACATAACAAAACTTGACAATGCTATCACAGACGATTTTATCGAAATTAGTAAAGCATCCCTAAACAATTATACTAGCAAAAATAATCTTAAAATTATTTTCACACCACTCCATGGTACAGGCTTCTATGCTATTCCAAAGATTCTTAAAGATATGAAGTTTGAGTTTTCCTACCCAGTCCAACAATCCAAACCAGATGAAAATTTCACCACTTGCAAAAATCCCAATCCCGAACTGGTGGAAGCATTTAGCGAAAGCTTAATAATGAAGGAAAGCAAAAATGCAGACATTATAATTGCCTCCGACCCCGATGCTGATAGGCTAGGAGTAATGGTAAAACATAACGGCGAATTTATTAGGCTAACTGGTGATGAGCTGGGATTAATTTTTCTTAATCATGCTATAAACGAAAAGAAACAAAATAGACTTTTAAGCGAAAACAGTTTTGTGATTACCACTGTTGTTAGTAGTATGCTATCCACTAAAATTTGCGAGAAAAACAATATTTGTTGTTTTAGAGAGTTAACAGGCTTTAAAAATTTAGGCGAGAGAATGGAATTAGAAATTAAAAAAAATAATCCACAAGATTTTATTATTGCTTATGAAGAAAGTTGTGGTTATTTATTAACAACTCATCATAGAGATAAAGATGCAATCACTGCTGCGGCATACATTGCAATTATAGCAGACCAAATAAAGAGCAAAAATAAAACGCTAATAGATTATGTTGAAGATATTTTTAAACAATATGGTTATATTTTAAATAACAATGTGTCGATAAATTACATAGGAATTGAAGGTGCTAATGCAATTATTAAGGTTATTGAAGGATTAAGAGAACAAGAAATCAATTATATTGGCGATTTTAAAGTGGAAGAAAAAATTGATTACTTATTAGATAACACCGGGCTTGAGCCTTCTAATTTCTTAGAATTTAAACTTGATAAAGGTTGCAATGTTATAATTCGACCAAGCGGAACAGAACCTAAATTAAAATTATATTATTCAAGTTATAATCCAGATAAAGAAAAATGTAAAACAAATATGAATTTATTAGTTTACAGTGTGGAAGAAATGTTAAAATCACTAAGATAGTTTTTGATATTAAGGAATAATACACACATTGTAAAAATTTGTGAATGAACCGATGCTTCCATATAATTTTTTTTATATCTTAAATAGAAAGAATAAATTAAAATGATGCTTGGCGAAAAATATACACGCATACTATACTTACATTTTTTTTAACATTCTTTATTAAACATGCGCGATGCGAAGTAAAAATTAAAAATATTTTAAGAAGATGACGGGGGACAGTTAAAAACAGGAAGAGTTTTAAATTCTTCCTGTTTTTAAGTGGTTTATAAATTTATTTAATTTTTTAACGAGTATTGATATGTTTTAATTCTAAAAATAGGTGTTACGATTTTATACAAAGTAATGTAAAAACACATTAAAAACTAATAAGTGAACATATTTATAAAGGTGAAAAAGTTCTGTTAGCTTAGTCCAATATAGAGATAAGAGATATAAAGTGATTTTTATTTTATCCACCTTATAGGGTTACGCCTAAAAATGTGTTTTTTTTCTTTTCTTTCTAATCAAAATTTTTCGTGTAATATCCACAGGAATTATTGTGGTAGCAAGCATTATTGTGAGCATTAAATGGTTTAATGTTAGCGTGGTTGTTCTAAAAGCGTCCCCACCAAACATAATTAAAACAATTTGAATCACACAAACCAAAAGCATAGTAACAACAAATAGTGGGTTAGTATGTAGTCCGGATAAAATGTTGATTCTTTCCGTGCGTGTGTTAAAACTATTAAATACCCCTGTTAAAATAAAGGTTGTGAAAAATGCTGTCATGAAATAATTTGTGCCGTCTTGAAAACGAAAAATATCATGAAAGATGGGTAGTTTTAAAAATAGCAAACTAATAAGTGTTATATATCCGCCTGTAACAGCAATTTGCTTATACATTTTCGGCGAAATGATTTCTTCGTCACGGGATTTTGGAGGTTCTAACATATATTCTTTTAGCGGTGGTTCACTTGCAAAAGCAATTCCTGCAAGTGCATCAATTATCATGTTTACCCATAACATTTGCATAACAGTTAGCGGAACATCCACATTCAAAAAAGGACAAATAATAACTAACGCAACCGCAGTAAAGTTTATTGCTAATCTAAAAACTAAATATTTTCTTATGCTTTTAAAAATAGTTCTACCATACAGCATGGCTTGAACAATGGAAGAAATATTGTTGTCGAGAATTACAATTCCACTTGCCTCTTTCGCTACTTCGGTTCCTGTTCCCATAGCGATACCCACATCGGCGTTTTTAAGGGCAGGTGCATCGTTTATCCCGTCTCCTGTCATGCCAACAACCATGCCCATTTCTTGCGCCAATTTTACTAATCTGCTTTTGTCGGTGGGCATGGCTCGAGCTACCACTCGTAATGATAATAAAATATGTTTGATTTCTTCATCACTAAGTCGTGCTAATTGTTCACTTGTATAAATTCCTTCCTGTGTGTCATTTTTTATTAATCCAACTTCTTTTGCGATTGCAAGTGCTGTTTCTCTGTTGTCGCCTGTGAGCATTACTGTTTGAATACCTGCATTTGTAATTTGTTCAATGGCAGATGCGGATTCTTTTCGTATCTCATCTTTAATTCCTAATAGTCCAATAAGTGTTAGTGATTGTGAAGGATTATTAATATCGATTTCATTATCACCTTCCGCAAGCGCTAGCATTCTAAGAGCATTTTTCCCCATTGTGGTTATTTTTGCGTTTATACTATGAATATCAAGCAGTTGTGTTTCACCGTTTTCATTAAGATAGTACTTACACTTTTTAAGCACAATTTCCGGTGCACCCTTTATTAGATGTTTTTCCTTTCCTTTCCATTTTATTTCGGACAATGAATATTTATCCTTAGAATTGAAGGGGATATGATTTATTAGTTCCGCACCTAACATTTCTTTTGTGTTTTTCATAGCAAACTCTAAAAGTGCTCTATCTGTGCTGTTTCCTCCAGCCACTCTTTGCCTGCCGTCATCTATAATGTGGGAATCGTTATTGTAAACGCATGCAGTAAGCAGACGGATTTTTAATTCATTATCTTTCAAACCATCTTTTATATAATAGGTTTTTTCTCCGCTAACAAAAGTGGACACTTGCAATTTACCAATTGTCAGCGTGCCTGTTTTATCAGTGAATAATATATTTAAACTGCCTGCGGTTTCAATGCCTACTAACTTTCTAACTAAAACATTCTTTTTAAGCATTTTGCGCATGTTTGCGGAAAGGACAACAGTAATCATCATAGGCAATCCTTCCGGAACCGACATAACAAGCACAGAAATTGCCAAAATTAATGAGTTCATAATTGTTTCCATGATAAAAGCAGTGTTAGAAAAGCGTTCAGCCATTATACTCATATTAAAATTACTATCAATAACAAAACATCTAAAAAGTGTGCTTATTAATATAATTATTGCAGTAATATAGCCAAACTTACTAATTTTATTTGCGAGAATAGTTAATCTTTCTTTAAGCGGACTTTTTTTACTTTCTATTTGAATTTCTGCGGCTAGTTGCCCGTAAAAAGTGTTGTCGCCAACTTTTTTTACTTCCATAACTCCATCGCCACCAAATATAACACTACCATTAAACAATGACAGTGGACAGTTTAAATGATTTTTAGGTAAGATTCCAGTTGTATAAAATTTTCTTGCTTCTTTTGCTTCGCCGTTTAAAGCAGATTGGTCAACGGTAAGTTCGCCCCAAATAAGATGCCCGTCCGCAGGTATTTTTTCGCCTGCTTGAAGTAAAACAATATCGCCCACTACCAACTCTTTTGCAGGAAGAATAATAAGTTTATTATTTCTTTTAACACGAGCAGTTAGTTCTTGCGATTCCGCTTGTAGTTTTTCAAATGCCGCCTCACTGCCGTACTCGGATATAGTGGAAACAAATGTTGCAATAAACACCGCTATTGCAATACCCATGGATTCCAGCCAACTTGAATGCCGAAAAAGAAGCAATATATTTATTGCAAGTGCTATTAAGAGAATCCTAATAATTGGGTCGCCAAAACTAGCAAGGTATTTTTGTAAAAAGCCTTTTTTTTTCTTTTGGGTTATTATATTTTTGCCATACTTTTTGCGGGACTTTTCTGCTTCGGCAGTTGATAACCCATTGAAAAATAGGGGCAAGTTTAAAATTTTTGAATACATTCTCTAGCCTGTCCTTTTAAACAGTCTATGAGGTTGCGTATAAAATTTAAAACTTAATGTTGAAAAATTTTCTAGTACAAAACAACTCGCAGTTGAAAATTATATAGTTGATTGAAAATAATATATAGTTGTGAAGATACAGGGATACCGTAAAATTAAAAACGAGGTGTGCGTGCAGAAAAAAAGTTTAGCCACATTAAAAATATAAAATTTATGGTGGGGTATTAATTTATGCCCGTGTCTTAGGCGTTATTTTTAAGCTTAAAATAAATAATATAACGTAAACTTCTTTTGTTGATATTAATAAAATATGTTATAATACTTCAAGTTGGCTAACTAATATATTTTTTTAAGCCAAGGAAATTAATTGTGACTATTCAAACCTTATTTTATTTACTTTTTATTTATTTAATAATCTTAGTGATATTAAAGATGTTTTTTGCGTTTTTAGAGCGTCCTAAGAAAAGCAAAGAAAAATCTGCCAAACGCACTAAAACTAATAAACAAAAAGATGTTAAACAAAAATTAATAAATAAAAAGTCTGCTTTGATAGAAGATAAAAGATTGGCATCCCAGTCTAATATAGTTATGTTTAACCCAAAACAGAATTTCGAAGAAGAAAGTTCTATTGATAAATATTTACATGAATCTAAAAAGTTTGCAAGAATGGAGAAAGAACGAATAGCGCGAGAAGAGTTTTTAAAAAAGGCTAACAACCCACTTAAAAATAATAGAACAAGTAATTGGTCGTTAGATGAGTATGAAATTGGCGAACCTTCTAAAGCAAATACTTACACTAATGCGTCCGCTTTACCACAAAGAGATCATCCATTTTTATCTAGTGTTGTAAATGATAAACCAAAATACGACTACGAAAAAGTTGGCCATTTGCTTAATGATATTGAAAATGGTAACACTTCGCCTCTTCCACTTGCGGATAGTTTTAAAGCGTTAACTCGTGATATGCAAATATATATTATAACAAAATTAATTAATAATTCTTTTAAATAATAAAAAACGAAACTAGCAACTTGCCAGTTTTGTTTTTTTATACTAGTTTTAAAAATCCCATTAAACTTTATCTATTTTTAAAAAAGGCAAAAAAAACCTTTATTAGTACCTGTTTAAAAATAGTCGAAAACTATATTAATTAATAACTTGGTTTAATACACGGTTTTATAATATTTAAAAAACTTTATTTGTACTTTGTTTAAAATTAGTCAAAACTTATAAAAATTTTTATAATTTTTACTTGTTTAAATTTAGCGTACAAAGTAAAAAGAAATATCACCGAGAGATTTATATAGGTCTTTGATAAATTCTGGCGCATCATAATCAATAATTTCCAACAGTTTTTCTATATTGAATCTTAAAATAATTCGTCCAAATGAATATTGAAACTTAACAGCACCAAATTTCTCAAATATGGCAATTTCCGTTAAACCCTTAGTGTGCATAATGCCCCAATTACAAGAAAAATCAACATTCAGTCCAGTAATATTTGCTGTGTTGTCATTGATAATTATAGTTGAATCCTCATTAATTAATTCTAATATATCAGTAAAAAATCCTATATCTGCAAATTCTTCCACTGTATAGTCTTTGCCATTAGCATTAATGTGTGATAATTTATATGTACCGTTTGGAACTATGCTAGTTAGATATGCAAGTGCAATCACAATAACAGCAAGAACGCCTGCAATAATACCACTCCTAGTTAACCATTTGGCTTTTGGCGACCGTTCTTTTTTAATAATTTTATCTTCCATAATTTATCTCCCTTTCTTTTAATGTTACTTTATATTCAAATTTAAATTTTTTTGTAACTTTTTAGGGGAATAAATTAGTGTATTTGAGTTAAAATCCACGAGGGTAAACCTTATAGGATAATTTATAAAAAAAAATATGCAAATACAAATTCGTCACACAGCAAGTTTTGGTATAAAATGAAACAGCAATGAAATGCAATAACGAGGCGAAAAAAATCAACCACTAAGATAGTGATTAATTTATTTTGCATGCGACTAATTTTTCTTTTAAGTTATTTGATCCAATTAAATAAACTTTTTACTATATGCTTTAATGCAGTCGTTAATAATTTGATTGGCACCTTCTTGTCCAACCATATTTTCAATGCTAACAACTTTATTTTCTAGTTGTTTGTAAACCATTAAAAAATGTTTAAGTTCATCAAAAATATGATGTGGTAGTTCAGAAATATCCTTATATGAATTAAATTGAGGATCGCCAAAAGGAATAGCAATTACTTTTTCGTCGCGCTCATCTCTATCTATCATAATAATAGCACCAATAGGATAGCATCTAACCAAACTCATTTTTTCAATAGGTTGACTGCACATTACAAAAACATCTAGTGGGTCGTTGTCTGCTGAATATGTTTTAGGAATAAAGCCATAGTTCATAGGGTAGTGAGTGCTAGTATAAAGCACTCTATCTAAAATAATTAATCCTGTTTCTTTGTCTAGTTCATATTTATTTTTGCTTCCGCTTTCAATCTCAACGCAAACAATAAAATCTTGTGGGGTTATTCTATCTTTATTTATATCATGCCAAATATTCATATTTTTCTCCAGTGTAATAATATTGAATATTACCACTACAACTTAAAATTTCCAAACAAAAACTCTTATTAATTCTATTAGGAAAATTAAAATCATAAAATATTGCAGTATAAAACCCAAAACAAGGAATGATTATGTCGCAATTTTTTTCTAATATAACTAAATTGACGGGGTTACCTTTTAATGAAATAACTTCCGACTTTAAGGTGGTTTATCTTGGGGGTGGCAGTGTTTTTATTTCTAACTATGTTAAAATTATTATATATAATACTGAACTTATTGCTTTAAAAGTTAAGGCTAATGTGCTCAATATTGAGGGTAAAGATTTAATGATAAAGCAACTAAGTAGAGGAGAAATTATTGTTGACGGAAAAATTAATAAGATATATTTGTCAAAGGAACTATCTTAATGAGAAAGTGGTTTACGCAAAGCAGTTATCATATAAAAATTGAAGGCAATAATTTTGTTAATTTTTTTAATGTTCTTATAAAAAACAATATTGAAGTTTATAATGTGAAACGCAGTGAGGTGGGGGTTTTAGAAGTTGTCGTTTTACAAAAAGACCTTAAAAAAATTACTACTGTTATTAATCATTTGGGATTTTCGATTACTGTTTTAAATATTTTAGGGTTCTCTAAATTAATTAATGGTGCGAAATATAGAATTGGATACGTAGTGGGGCTTTTACTATCAATTATTCTATTAATACTCGCAAATCAATTCATATTCAATTATAAAATTCTTGGAACGGAAAACATTTCTATCACACAAGTGGAGAAGTGCATAGAAAATTTTGGTGTTAAAAAGTATACTATTAATTCCTTTGATGTAAAAGACTTAGAACAGTATTTATCTAACAATATTGATGATATATCAATGGTCAGTGTTATTAAAAAAGGCACAACGCTAATTATAAATATAAAAGAAAAATTGCCCGATGTGGGAAGTGACTTTCAGCCAATTACAGCACAGTTTAATATGCTTATAACTAAACTAGATATTTTTGCAGGATTTTCTAGTTTACAAGTTGGAGATAGCGTTATGAAAGGAGATGTGCTTGTTTATCCTTATGTTTTTAATAGCAGTGGTGAGATTGTAAAATGTACACCGGTTGCCGATATTGTGGGAAAAGTATGGTTTTGTGAAAGTGAATTGGTGGTAAAAAAAGAAATAGTGTTTGCTAGAACTGGTAAGACTATAAAAAATAGTTTTTATACTATACGTGATTTTGTGTTTTTAAAAACTAATAATAAAAACACTTTTACACATTTCGAAGTGGTGGAAAAAACAGTGCTAGTGTCTAATATTTTTCTTCCAATTTCGCTCCACACCACCACATATTTTGAAGTGATAGAAAAAACAATAAATCGAGATATTGAAAAAGAAAAAGACAATATAACAAGTAAGTTAATAGCTAAAGCAAAAACGCAAGTTCCCACAAACATTTTGATAGAAAATGAAAAAGTGATAATATCTAATTATGATGATAAACATATAATAAGTGTTTATTTAGAGGCTACCGTAAGTTTTTAAAGGAGAAGAATATGCTTATTAATTTTAATAAAAAGTTCAACACAAAAAAGTATCACAGTGTTATCGGACAAGTGTTTAATCTTGCGATTAAAAAACTTAAACCCGACTATAAGAAACTAGAAGTTTCAGTTGTGTTTGTTGATAAAAGAACAATTAAAAAATTAAACGCAAAATTTAGAGAAACAAACGAAGTCACAGATGTTTTATCTTTTCCTTTTAAAATGATTGATAATGCAGACGCAAGTTGTGATATAACTAAAAATATTGAAGCGGGGGACATAAATCCTGAAACAGGGAACTTGAATCTGGGCGATATTTATTTATGTTTAAGCGTGGCTAAGAAACAATCAAAAAAATATAATCATTCAAGCCTTAGAGAGGTGGCGTATCTAGCCCTTCATGGATTATTGCATTTGTTTGGCTACGACCATTTTGATGAGAAAGATAAAGCAAGAATGCGGGAACAAGAAGAAAATATTTTATCAAAACTAAACATTAATAGAGATGATAAAATTAAAAAGATAATGGTGTCTATTGCTAAAAAAGATTAATGTTTGTATTATTTTACTGTTTTTTAATTGGCATAGGTAAGATGGAATTAATTTAAATAGCAGGCATTAAAATTTTATGCAAAGAAAAAACAAAAGATTTGCAGAAAGTATTTTTTTTAATTTTACAAAAAGATTATATTAAAGCATAAAATAACATAAAATAAACTCTCAAATGAAAAGAGAGTTTTTATTTGCTAACAATTTTTTTTAAAATCAAGATTATTTTAACAAACAGATTTGAGATATAATTTCCACTAATATTATTAAAGAACAATAATTTATTTACATTTATATTCTGTTGTGGTATTATATATTTGACAAAATATAACAAATTGCTTTATAGTTGTTTCTTTTATGATAAATAAACATCAAAAGGAATTGAATCTAATGAATGAAATAGGAAAGAGTACTAATAAATCTCAAGTAGGGAAGTTGGAAACTTTAGTTGAGATTGCTAAGCGACAACAAGCAGGAAAAAAACGAAAGCGTTCGTTAAACATATTTTTAATAATACTTTTAATTGCGCTTATTATCATGGCTCTTAGTTTTGGTGTCATGTTAATTTTTGCTGATAAGAAATTTACAGTTAACTTTAATGTTAATTCTAAAATTGTGAAACAGGTGGATATTGTTGGTGGAGGTACAATAGACGAAAATGATATACCAAATGTACCAGTTGCACCTGAAAATATGGAATTTGCAGGCTGGTTTAGTAATCAAACGGGTGAGGGAGATCCCTTTGATTTCACTCGTGGAATTAACAACAATTTAAATTTATATGCTAGTTTCATACCTGCTATTGTTGACTTAACAGTGTATTTACACGATGGCTCTAACAATTTTTACACCATTAGAGAAAGGCACAATACGACGATTAATGTGCTTAACAAAAACTATTTTGCTAATAACCTTTCCCCTGAATATAACAGCGATAACTATATTTTGCTTGGTTTTGATAAAAAAATAAATGCTGTTAAGCCTTCTTATGAACTTAAGGAAGGACAAGAAACACTACCAATACCGATATTTAAAGGTGCGATTTATGCAATATGGCAAGGTAGGGAAGTAAATATAAAAATAACAGGTTCAGATGCAATATATAGGGATGGTACGCAGTTTGTAGACAAAACAATAAAGTCTTATTATGGTTCAAGTATTATAATTAATACAGATAGTTTTAATAAAGATGGTCTTTATCAAGTGGGAACGGGTGCTAGGGTGGATGGTGTTTGGGTGGAAGGAGAGTCAAATCCAAGCGTATATAAAGATGAAATAACCGTATATGATAACATGACTCTTATTCTTGCCTTTAAAAATGAGCGAAATATACTTACTATTGTGTATGATAATGGTGATTCTAACGATCCAAATAATCCAGGCAATGCAACAGAAATCTATTACGGTTTCGGGCGAGAAATAAGTCTTCGTACCAATGTTTCATTGGCAAACTATCATCTTGTTGGATATAGTAACGGGTCCAACACAGTATTACCTGGCGGAAAAGTATCAATAGTCGGTGAAGTCACCTACACGGCAGTTTGGGAAAATAATGTTTATGAAATAACGCTAGAAAATGATGCAAACTACATAGGCACACCGAAAATATTTTTAAAATATGATGATGGCTTTTATTCCAGTATAAATGCCAGTCCCTTAAACGCAATAAACAATATTACTATACCAACTAAAACAGGTCATAACTTTTTAGGTTATTTTACACAAGCTAATGGAACCGGCGAGCAAATTATAAATGAAACGGGTACTATTTTACTAACTGATTTCACAAGATTTACTGAAAATACTACCTTGTTCGCGCATTTTGAAATTACAACCTATACAGTAGAAATAGAAAATGATTATGGAACTACCCATCCTGTTGGTGACAATTTTGTATCATTAGGGGAAAATAGATATGTTATTGAAATTAACGAAGTTTTTACATTTACTATAACATTAAGCGAAGTATACGATCAACGCTATGAGAATCTAAAATCTCTTGCTGCGCAAAAAATTTCTTATAATACACCTACTATAACATTTCGTACAGAATTTAAGTTAAGTATAACCAAAGATACCAATATTATAGTTCCGGAGTTAACAAGAAATTCTTATGGGATTACATGGATATATGGCGACAATATTACTAAAAGTGAACTCTACAATCATGGAGACATTATAGACTTCACAGGTTTGGATACTAATAAAACAAGCACAGATGAAATCACATATATTTTTACCGGTTGGGACCCAGCACCACAAGGAGAAGTTTTAGCATTAAGACACCAAACATATACAGCTCAGTATAGAAATTTAGTAATAATACCAGATGCATTGGCAGACTTGGTTTATAATGGAAGTGCTCAATCAATTAATATTTTAAATAAAACATACTATACTATATCTTCTTTAAGTTACACAAATGTGGGCAATTATACTGCAACTGCATCCTTAAAAAACAATATTGAATATGTTTGGGATAATGGAAGTAGTGCAAATATACAAATGAATTGGCATATTGTTCCAATTATGTTAGCCGTTCCGCAATTTTTAGCAAATTATCCACCTGTATATAATGGCGGGTTTCAATATTTAGCCGATTTTTTAGATAAAAATTATGACGATGAAATTATGGAAATATTAAGTGGTGGTGAAGAAAAATATGCTTCAACCAGTTATAATGCAACGATATCACTTAATGATAAACAAAATTATAAGTGGGCAAGTGGTGATGAAGATGCGAACGGTGTAATTTCGATTAATTGGGAAATAACAAAAGCGCCGCTTACAATCACTGCGGATAATCAAAGAATATTCTATGGTTATCCAATTCCGAAACAATTAACTTATACAATCAGTGGTTTAAAAGATGGTGATAATGAAAATGATGCACTTCAATATACTAACAATAGATTTGAACTAACCACTGGTGAAGCAACTCCGACTTCATTAGGCGATAATCCTATAACCTTTAATTACAAAGATAATATGTCTTCAATTAACTATTTATTAAATTTCGTTGATGGAAACTTAGAAATTATATATAACGATAATATTTTAGTGCCAACATTTAATAACGCAATATTTACTTACACATCTAACTATTACAAAATCAGCGATGATTACTTTAAAAAAGAAACACCTTTTGATAAATATGTAATGGAAATATCAGGTGATATTATTGCTCGTAATGCAGGCACTTACACTACCACTATAAATTTAAAAGCAGGTAATCATTGGGGAGATAATCCAAGCAACCCAGAAGGTTACCGCGGAAACAACAATCCAGTTGTTCTCACTTGGACAATATCCCCAGCAGGACTAACGGTTACAGCAAATAATAAAACAATTACTTATGGCGATGATGAGCCCCAATATGATGCTTCCTTTGTGCTTTTGGGTGGAGATACCAGCAGCCTATTTGAATTTAATTTCACAGTAGTTGACGATGATGACAATGCATATAACGGAAATGCAGGTGAGTATATTATAAAAATCGAAACGACTAAAGCATCTTCTAATTATACTCTTACATTTGTAACGGGTACTTTAACTGTGTCTAGAGCAGCAATAGAAAAACCAATCATAACGGGTGAGTTAACATATAACAAGCAAGCGCAAGATGTAGTAACTATATTAACCGGTTTTGATGAAAAAACGATGGCAATTTCGGGTAATTTACAAACAAATGCTAACACAAATGATGAGGGAGATATAATACAAATGCAAGAGTACGAGGCAACCATTTCTCCTAATTCAAACTATCGATGGGAAAATGAAAACAATGAAAATGATATTGATGCTATTTTAATATCATGGAAAATTTTGAAAGCAGAATTGATAGTTCAGCCGTATAAAACAAGCGTTATTATAGGAAGTCCTTTACCTGTTTTTAATTTATATTATGAAGGATTTATGACAGGTGACGATGAAGGTAATTCTATCGAGAACAATTTTAATGTTTACATACTTGAAGGAGCTTTGCAAACTGAAGGGTCACATACAATTTTTATAGAGCAAGGTACTGCTACTTCTAATAACTATAAGTTTATCTTACAAAATGGGATTTTAACTGTAACTGTTCTCACAAATATTACTATTCCAACTGTTTATCCGTCCACTTTTACTTACACAGGCGAAGTGATAGAGCCAGTTATACAAGATTTTATTGATGATATTATGTATGTTGTGGAAGGTGAGAGTGTCATTCAAGCAACAAATGTTGGCACATATTCTATTGTAATTGCATTAAATGACACTTCTCAAAATTGTTGGTCAAACAGTAGTGCTGGGAATATTACAATAACTTGGGAAATACTACCTGCTCCATTAATTATTCAAGCCAATAATATAACAATTAATTATGGTGAGGAATATGCATATGGTTACACCATATCAGGGCTTAGAGAAGGCGACACAATGCCGGTTCTTACTATCGCACTACCAACAGTACTGCCAACAGTTGTGGGCGAATATGCCATAGCATTTATTAATCCATCTCCAATAGGCGTGGTTGGAAATTACGATATTCAGTGGCAAAATGGTATATTAAAAATTAATCCAATAGAAGTTGATGTGCCAGATTTAGAAAAGAGTTTTGAATACTCGGCACAAACAATCAACATTTTAACAGAAAATGAACTTACCGAAAGTGATTTAGATGATATTTTTGAAATTAGTGAAATTGGGAGCACAAATTTCGAAGCAATTGATGCAGGCGGATATATAATTGTCTTTTCTCTTAAAGATACACTAAATTATATTTGGAATCCATATAAGTTTTACGAGATTGACACAAATGGAAAAATTTCTATCTCATGGGAAATAACACAAGCACCGCTATCTATAATACTAGATGATAAAAGCATCACCTATAAAGATTCTATTCCAAGTGTTTTTGACTATTCTGTTGAAGGCTGGAAAGGTGCAGATGAAGAAGCTAATTTGATAGTAGGAAGTTTTGCGTTCTCCACAAATGTGGGCGTAGTTTTCCCTGTTAATGTGGGAATATATGAAATAAGCATGAATCAAGGCACTGTAAATGATATTCGTAATTATAGATTTGTATTTATAAATTCAAATTTGATTGTAGTAAAACTAGAATTAACTCCGCCAACAATATCTCAATATGCTTATGATTATATTGGGTTAGAACGCACATTAATTTTAGATGATTTTGATATCGATACCATGGATGTGACTGGTAATATACAAACAAATGCAAATGGTGTGAACGAAGCAGGCGAAATTATCCCTTATATTGCAATTATTTCACTAAAAGATAGTTATAATTACGCATGGCCAGCCGGTACCGAATTAAATGATGAAGATAATATTGAAATTGAATGGATAATAAACAAAGCAGACCTTTATATTCAGGCAAAAAACATGACTATTATGTATAAATCATTTTTGTTTGAGAATTGGCCACCAGAGTTTTTATTTACAATTAGAGGTTTTAAAGAAAATGACAATGTTGATAATGCATTAGATGGCGTAATCACTATCGGAACTGATGCCGTATTTGATAGTGTTGTTGGAGATTATAATATTTATCCTATTGTAGATGATGTAACCAGCGCAAACTATAAGTTTGTAATTATTAATGGCATACTAACTATAAAGCCTAAAAAATTAATCAAACCAACAGCAGATGAAAAATCATTTATATTTGACGACTCTTTAAAAACACTTGAATTAATTAACTTTGATGACATAACTATGACAGCTTCTAATCATATAAACATATATGCAGACCCATATACTGCGATAATTAGCTTAAATGACAAAACTAATTATAGGTGGGAAGACGGTACAATTGATGGTACCGAAGATGATGTTGAAATAGATTGGGAAATTAAAGTTCTCAAATTAGCCAAACCAAGTGTTGTGGGAGATAGGTTAGTTTATAATGGAACACAACAAAGCCCAAATATTTTAAAAAGCTCTTTTTATAATGTTTCCGGTGACATAGGAACCAATGCAGGCGAATACACCGCAGAAATTAAACTTAAATTTAATGACATTGAAGGCAGAGAAGGAAAAATAAATGTGGCCTGGTTAGACAACACAATTGCAGATTTGTTTTTAACATGGTATATTGATAAATACACACCAGATTTTGAACAAGCAGGCATATATAATTATTCTTTTGGACAGCTGTTAATGTATTTTAACGATATTCTTACAAACGAAGAAAATGTGACTGGACCACTGGACGGTGGGAGAATTGGTATTATTGAAGGTAATTTCACATTTAAATTCCCAGAAAGCAAACCAGTATTGACTACTGTTGAAGCTACCATAATATTTTTTCCTGCTAATACTACAAATTATAATGAAACAGAATACACTATAATTATAACAGTAACTCAACTCATTATAACGTTTGTGAGCAATGGTGGTTCAGATGTTGACCCAATATTAGGTGAATGGGGTGTGGAGTATAACGAGCCAGTTTCTGATCGACCGGGATATTATTTTCTTGGCTGGTTTAAAGACAACGAAACTTTCAATATTATTGTAGAGTGGCCACACATTCTTAGTGAAAGCATTACTTTCTATGCAAATTGGGAGCAAATACCTGTGGTAGTTTCCTTTATTGTAGAACATAATAATGGAACTATGTCGGTTAAATATCCAAATAATGATAATGCTGTTATAATGCCGAATCAAAATTTCTATTACAACGGAGACACTGCGCCTGTTTATACCTTTAATTTATCTTTGCCACAACCTATTGGTTATAATCCAAACGAACTAAACGCAATACCATATTTCACAAATAATGCTGGTTATAGATTGTTTGAAAGTTCAACAGGCAAAAGAGTTATTGGTCTTCAAATTGATGGTGTGGGAGAAGTGTTTACTTCACGAATAACGATAATTAACGACACTGTGTTACATTTCGTGTTTGCTGAATTTCCTGATATTGTTACTATTGATTATAAAGGTGGCAGTATAGATGGTGAAAGTGGTAGTCTGGCAGACGATGAATTTAAAGGTCGAGGCACTAAATTTGATATAAAAGATGCTAAATATAAATATTATTATTTATTAGGTTATGTGAACGATGAAGATAATCCATTTGTAGACGGTGTAAGTCAAGATGTTACTTGGGATAATCCAAGCTTAGGAAGTCCGTCTATTAGGCTTTATCAACGCGATGTCTTAAATAATTTTTTCCGTGTAGAATTAAGGTCACAGGATGACGAGTATTGCAATGAAAGATTTTATGCAGTGTGGGCACCAATACTTGTGGAATTTACTTACAGTGAAAATGGCGGAACAGGAGAAGCCAATCCAACAACTAATGTAGCAAGATACGGAACAACACGCTTTGTATTGGCGGATATAGGAACTCTTGAGCGTTCTCATTATACATGCACTGGTTGGAGCAAGACACAAGATGTAAATGCTTCTCCTGAACAAAGCAATGAATTACATTTTGGATTTGGCAATAGAGAAGTTGATTTAGATACAGATTTTTTAGACGATATATTAGCTGAGTATCAAACTAAATCATATTTAATTGGCAATCAAAAAATGTTTGTTACTCTTTATGCTTGTTGGCAAAGAAACAAAGTAACGATATTTTTTAATTATGCGCCAGGTGATGGAACTCCTAAATCAAGAACGGGATTTTTCTCTGGCGAAGAGATACGAAATATATCAAACGATAACAGGTTTCATGTTAACGCATCACCTGAACTTGGATATAAACTTACTGGTTGGTCACAATCACCTGGTGGTATTAAGTTACAAGGTACCTGGTTTATTCCTGAGCGTCCTGATGGTGGACACGTAACGCTTTATGCATATTGGGAATTAATTGTAACAAAAGTAACTTTATATTTACAAGATGGCCATGTTAACAATAACCCAAATCCTATAACAGTTTATGTACAATACGGTTCATCTCCGGTTTTTCCAATACCCAGCCGAACAGGTGGCATTTTTAAGGGTTATTTCACAGCTGGTACTTCCGGAACAAAAGAAGTGGGAAATGATGGAAAATTAGTATTTCCACCGTGGGATAAAACTGCAGATAATATGAACTTATATGCCCATTGGATTGGAAAACTTTACACATTGACATTGGACCCCAATGGAGGTAAGATTGATGGTAGTAATCAAATACGTGAAATTCAAGTACAGTATGGAATAAAGTATGGACCGCTTCCAATTG
>CALNBM010000017.1 GCA_937874195.1 uncultured Clostridia bacterium
AGCAAAGCAAAAACTCCCCATGAATATGTCATCTTCATGGGGAGTTTTCAAAATTAGCACCAGAGTACAGTAATACCAGTTTATACTACCAGGAGCATAAACAGGAGTGCAAAAAATTGATATCTAATATGATTCATGGGATGGAACAATGCTATAGTGATGCAGTTATGAGTTGGTCTTGGCTTGATAAGTATGGAGAATTGATTGAGTCTGAAACAAAGTATAAAGAATCTCTGTTTAAATCGATAGGTGGACAGTTGGAAGTAGTTGGACTTGCACCAGCAAATGATGAGCACCTGTTTTTACTTATTAGCACCAATCCTAAAATTAAATCAGTTGTATATTACTATCATAATGATGAAGAGAGAAACGAATTGCCACACCACATTAAAAAGCCTGTAACATATAAAAAAGCAGAAAAACTATGGGATTCGCTGAAATGATATTTTTTGAAAAAATACTTATTTAGAAATATTATATTAAATTTATAAAAAAATACTTTAAACAAAAATTTTGGAGAGTTGTCAGAGTGGTCGATTGTGCTTGATTCGAAATCAAGTGTGCGTGAAAGCGCACCGGGGGTCCAAATCCCTCACTCTCCGCCAAAGCAAAAAATCCTAGTAAAATAGGGCTTTTTTTATGCAAAAATTATATTTCAGGCACATTTTAGGCAAAATATTTTGTTTAAAAGTTTTTAGGCACAATAAATAGTTATAATGTGGAAGTTTCATAAGATGGTCGCTTACAGAAAAAATTGCTTTAATATTTAAAATTAACTATGACTGTGAATTTTTAAAAGAGTTAATCAAAATATCTTCTAGAAAACAATTATAAAAAACGAAAAAGTAAATATTTGAGAGCGTATGACAAAACGATAACGCCTTTTTTGCAACTTGCAACAATAAAAAAATATAAAAAGACATATTAGCTTTAATATGTCTTTTTCATGCAAAAATTATTTAAGGAGAACATAACACATGCTTTTAATGGTTTTACCGGTTTTTTAGCTTGTCTTTAAGCACAAACAATTTAGTAGTGGTAGAGTTTATAGTGCTTTGTTTATAAGCGATATTAATATTTTACTTATTTATCAAATGGATTTAATTATCTACTATCATTATATAAATTTAATATAAAGAAAAAATGTTAAAAAACTTATATGGAGACAGATTATATTTGGAAGTGTCGCAGTAAAAACAAACCAAAGATTTATAACCACAATAAGTTCTACTATGTTTTTAATTCTATAATTTCAAGGTTTAATTTTTTTTAAAAAGATTGCTCATCGTAGTTTGGAAGTTTTAGATAAAGTTCAACAGCAGTAAGTTCTTTAATACCACTATTAGCATCAAGGTGCCCATATTTTTTTAAAAGAACATGTTCTGCCTTTAAACTTTCTGTAAATTCTTTTAAATTCTCCAACTCAATATAAGTGTCGTTGTCTGAATAAAGACAAACTCGTTCACTGCTTAGGTTTAAAAATTTATCAATATCTTTAACAAAAAATGATTGGTTTATTTTATATTGTTCTTTATCTTGAGTGAGTGCATTATTATACCCTGCAACACTTATTAATTTACCAATTTTAATATTTTGTTTGATACAAAATTTTATTAAAAATATTGATGCAATATCATGGCAGATAAAAACAGAATCTTCCTTAATAAAACCCAATTTTGCATAGCTTAAAAGAACGGTCTCCCATGCCTCATAAGTTTGCTCTCTAACGGTTGGAAAATGTGGGCAAAAGCACGCGAATCCTTTTTTTGTAATTTTGTTATGCAACCATCCAAACCAGTTACTATACGGTGATGAATTAGCACCATGTAGGATAAAATAATTAATCATTTTTTTCTTCCTTTTAATTTTATAATTATATACTTTTTTTATTTTTAGTAATCATAAAAATTTAATCACAGGATAAACTTAAAATAATTTAATTTATAATTTAATAATAACTTATTAAAATTTAAAATTTGTGAACTTAGTTGTTTTAAAATGAAATTGATTAATCTTTAATATGACTTAAATTGGTATTCGATTGAAACTTAGTTAAAACAAAATCTCTTAGTTAATGACTTATGGTACTAATTAATAAATTATTTTACAAAAAAACAGATACTATTTTTTTACAATTTGATAGTTTTCTTTTCCATCTAAAATCTCATAGCCAAGTTTAGAAATATTTTCACGCATTTCATCTGCTGTTTTAAAATCTTTTTCTTTTTTTGCTTGCCAGCGTTTTTCGGCAAGTAATCTCACTTCATCGATTATTTCGTGAACTTTTGGTTGATATTTACTTAAATCCAAACCTAACACTGTGTCGAATTTTAACGCAAGTTTATAAACTTCATTACTTTTATTGGTTTCCTTTAACATATTCCATAAAACAGACAGTGCTAACGGTATGTTTAAATCATAATTGATAGCTTCTAAAAACTGCTCTTCATACTCTTTTAAATTATTTAAGCCTGTTTGATTTTTATGCGAAAATGTTAGTTCATATAAGCGTTCCATAGAAGTTTGAGCAGATGATAAACTATCAAATGTAAAATTTTGTTTTTTACTATAATGTGCGTTAAGGCAAAAATATCTAAAAGCTAGTGGGTTATATCCTCTTTTTTCAAGGTCGTCAACTGTGAAAATATTACCTAAACTTTTGCTCATTTTACCGCCATCAACTTGCAAAAAATCCACATGCATCCAACGCTTAACAACTTGTTTTCCTTCCAATGCATTACTTTGAGCAATCTCATTTTCATGATGAACGGTTAAATGATCGATTCCGCCTGTGTGAATATCAATAGCATCACCTAAAAACTTTTTGCCCATTGCAGAACATTCAATATGCCATCCCGGATAACCCATTCCCCACGGACTTTGCCACTGCATAATATGCTCTTTTGGTGCTTTTACCCACAATGCAAAATCGGCAGGATGCTTTTTTTCTTTGTCTACTTCAATTCTTGCACCTGCTAATTTATCTTCTAATGACACACCACTAAGCGCACCATATTCTGTGAACTTTTCTATACTAAAATAAATACCTTTGCTTGTTTCGTAACCATAGCCTTTCTCCACTAAAACTTTAACAAAGTTTATAATTTCATCTATGGTTTCAGTGGCTCTTACAACATGTTCTGGAATATCAATATTTAGTTTTTTAGTTTGTGTGAAAAAAAAGTCTTCATAATATTTAGCTATTTCCCAAGGCGTTTTATTTTCACGCTTGCTTGCCACTTGCATTTTATCTTCGCCTTCGTCTGCATCGCTTGTCATGTGTCCAACATCTGTGATATTTAAAACACCTTCAATCTTATAGCCGTTATATTTAAGAACTCTACGGATAATATCCATAAAAATATAAGCACGCATATTGCCAATATGATGGTAAGAATAAACAGTTGGTCCACAAGAATACATCTTCACAGTATCACCAAGTGGTTTAAACTCACTTATTTTTTTATATAAACTATTATAAAGCTTTAACATACTGCTCCTCATTGCCATTTATATACGCTAATTAAACTAATAATATTGTACATTTATCTAATTTAATTTGCAAGTAAATTGAATTAATTATTGTTTTATTTAAAAATATGATATTATATTATAATATATATATGTAAGAATGTAGCTTTCGTTCTTTATAGGAGAAATATGGGTAATAGAAAAACAAAAATCGTTGCAACTCTTGGTCCCACCACATCTAGTTATAAAGAAATAAAAAATCTTATTTTATCGGGCGTGGATGTTATTAGAATAAACGCAAGCCATGGCAACGAAAAAGATAACCAACAAAAAGTTGATTTTGTTAAAAAAGTTAGAAAATCGCTTGGGAATCGTGCACTACCAATTATGCTTGATACTCGTGGACCAGAAATAAGAATAGGAAAATTTGAAAACGACAAAGTACATCTCACGAAAAACTCTACCTTTATTTTCACTGCTGACCAAAATTTCTTAGGAACACAAGAAAAGGTGGCTATAAAACAAGCAGAAATCATTAAAAGCATCAAGGTTGGACACACTATTCTTGCATGCAATGGGCTGATTTCGTTTAAGGTTATATCTGTATCAAAAGATGAAATTATTTGTAAGGTTAGAAATGGCGGAGAACTAATGAATAATAAAAGTTTGTTTATTCCTAACTTGGAATATTGCATGCCATATCTAAACGATGAAGACAAGGCTGACCTTTTATGGGCAATTAAAAACAATATTGAATATATTGCTGCAAGTTTTATAAGTTCAAAAAATGATATATTCGAACTAAGAAAATTTATGCAAGACAACAATGCAAACATAGAAATTATAGCAAAAATTGAAAATAAATTAGCAGTTAAAAATCTTGATGAAATAATAGAATCAGCCGATGCAATTATGGTTGCACGCGGAGATTTAGGCGTGGAAATTGCTCAGGAAAAATTACCTGAATTACAAAAAACAATAATTAAAAAATCGCATCTTGCAGGCAAAATGGTTATAACTGCAACAGAAATGCTGGAAAGCATGATTTATTCCCCCCGCCCTACTCGTGCGGAAACAAGTGATGTTGCAAATGCTGTTTATGACGGCACAAGCGCTGTTATGCTATCGGGCGAAACTGCGATTGGAAAGTATGCAACCAGCGCAGTAACCACCATGGCTAAAATTTGTTTAGAAGCAGAAAAAAACATTGATTTTAAAGACCGTTTTAAAAACCGTGAATTAATAAACCCTGATGTTGCCGATGTTATGAGTGATGCGGCAGTGCATGTTTCATTTATGCTAAAAGAAATTAAAGCAATAGCGGTTTATACTGACAGTGGGCACACCGCAAAAATGCTGAGCAGATTCTATCCCTCCTGCCCAATACTAGCGTTCACGCCAAATGAATTGCCTTATCACCGCATGGGTATGGTATGGGGTGTACAACCAATTTTAAGTGGCAAGTGTGACACTGCTGATGAACTTATTCAAACTATCAACAGTTTATTTGTAAAAAATAAAATAGCAAAAGTTGGCGACACAATTTTAATTGGCTCAGGTAGCCGAACACCAAGTAGCACAGATATGATTAAAATTCATAAAATTGTTTAATAAAAAAATCTGTTTTTTTTATCAACAACTTTTAGATAAAATGTTAGTAAAAGACAATTATTATGAAAAAAATAGTGAATTAAATTAAAAAATTTAGCGCTGCTTTGATTTTTTCGCTCATTATATAGATGCGGTCTATCTGTATAATTTGCAAACAAATAAGCTAAACACTATTATTTTTCTATAATATTTTTTTAGTGTAATATGACTTTAACTTTTATTAATAAAGAACAATGTTAGAAAATTAAAAATATAAATATTAAAAAGTTTATTTAAATATAATCAAAATAAGTATTGCAATTTTAAAATTATTATATATAATATAGTAATTTTAATAACGCTATGGATTCACATGCCAAGCGTTTTTTATTAGTCAAAATTCATTAAATTGCATAGAATGAATAGGACTAAATAATAATTTAATGTTTCTGATTTGTAATAAAATATGCCTGCTTAATTTCTATTTTTTTACAAAACCAGCAAGCACAAAAAAAGGAGGAAAAAGAAATGATTGAAACAATCACAAACTATTTAGAAGAAAAAAAATATATTCAAATAAAAGAATTATTAGAAAACATGAGAGTTCAAGATCTGGCCGAGTTGCTAGATAATCTTACAGACGACAATCATAAAATAAAGCTTTTCCGCCTTTTTCCAAAAGCCATGGGTGCGGAAGTTTTTAGCTATGCTCAACCACAATTGCAAGAGTTTATAGTTCAAGCGTTAACAGATAAAGAAATATCCACTATGATTGAAGCAATGTATTTCGATGACACAGTGGACTTTCTGGAAGAAATGCCTGCAAATGTAGTGGAAAAAGTGTTAAAAAATTCCACAAAAGAAACTCGTTTGCAAATAAACAAGCTTCTTAGTTACGACGATGACACAGCTGGTAGCATTATGACAACTGAGTTTTTAGACCTAAAAAGCGATACCACTGTGGAAGAGGCTTTTCAAAGAATTAGAAAAATAGGTAGAGAAGTTGAAACTATTAATATTTTATATGTAACAAATCCAAGCAAAAAGTTAGTTGGTGAACTTACTATTAGAGACCTTTTGTTAGCAGAAGAAAACACTAAGGTGGAAAGCATCATGAAAGATAGCACTCTTTTTATCACCACCTCCACCGACAATGAAAAAGTAGTTCAAATATTTAATAAATATGATATTATTGCTTTGCCAGTTGTTGATGCTGAAAACTTATTAGTGGGAATAGTAACAGTAGACGATGTTATGCGTGTTATGGAAGAAGAAACAACAGAAGACTTTCATAAGATGAGTGCTATCACTCCCACCAATGTTCCTTATCTTAAAACACCTGCATATAAATTAGCATCGAATAGAGTTATATGGCTAACTTGCCTTATGGTTTCTGCAATATTCACAGGTATGCTTATCACATTTTACGAAACTGCTTTTGCAGTTTTGCCTACGCTTGTTGCATGCTTGCCAATGCTCATGGGAACAGGCGGAAATTGCGGAACACAAGCATCAACATTGATTATTAGAGGGCTAGCCATTAATGAAATTAAATTTAAAGATTACTTTAAAATTTGGTTAAAGGAAGTCCAAGTGTCTTTACTTATTGCCCTTGGATTATGTGCGCTAAATTTTGTGATAGTTTTCATTCAATACAAAGAACTTGTGCTATCAATAGCAGTTTCATCTTCACTTTTCTTTGTTATTATTATTGCTAATTGCTTAGGCTTTAGTTTGCCTATGCTTGCTAAAAAATTAAAACTAGACCCAGCATTGATGGCGTCACCAATTCTAACAACTATTCTTGACTGCGCTGTTATTTTAATTTATTTTAATATCGCAAAATTACTGCTTGGAGTTTAAAATACAAAGTTAAAAATGTAATAATTCATTTTTAAAAAAAATCGATTTAATAAAATTATACTTATAGTGTATAAAAGTAAACAACAACTCATATTTAATTTTTTAAATTTGCAAAAATAACAGTGTTTCTTTTTTAAATAATTTATCTTTAAATATATGTAAAACGATTAATAAATGTAAAACGCAAAAAAATATTTCTAATTCTAAAAAGATTATTTAAAAAAAGATTATTTTTAAAATACACAAATTAAATTTTTTTATTTAATAAAAAGGCAAAAATTAAGCAATAATCTCGCTATATTAAGTCATATTTTTCAAAATAGTATTAAGTGTAAAAAAAAACTTATTCGTATATAAAAAATATTTTTACATCACTAAAATAACTATAAAATCTAATTTTAGAATGGTTGATAGAATAAAAAATATCTCTTTTTTTAAGAGATATTTTTTTATTTCATTCACTTTTTAGAGGTACTTTATTATAGCAGTTTTTTAAACAATTTTTATATTGTGTTTTTTTAGCAATTCGTCACTTGTAATTTTCTTAAATTTATTATGCAATGTATTTAACAAAACTGAATTTGATACTTTTTTATAAAGATAGTTGTTTCCATTTTTTTCTTCTAATAAAATGGATAATGAAAACATATTCTCCATATCGCACAAAAGAGCATATTCCTTATTATCAAAATTTGTTTTTTCAATTACCAAATATTGCTTGTTATCATTGCCTAATTTTATAATATCTTCTTTATTTATTTTCATTTTATTTCTCTTTTTATTAATATTTGGATTACTATCTTTCTAAATTTATATTTTCAATCTCTTTGATTAATGAAGCATAATCATCAAAGTTTTTATCTTTAGATTGCATTGTTTTAAAATAATCACTCAGTTGTATTTCTTCAATATTACTAATTTTTTTATCTAAAACTCTTTGCTTATTATTAATGCTTAATTGATTAAGTATAGTTATAGCACAAGTTAAACCTAGCGCAACACTTGGAGCTAATAATTCATTATAAGATGCTGGTGGGGAAACTAAATATCCTATTCCACATGCAAGCGTACCTAGTAGGGAAATGCCTGTAACGACGCTATTATTGTGAGATTTTTTTCCTAATTTTTCGGCAGAGATTTTTAGACTAGATAATTTGCCAGTTACCTCTAGATCAAATAATGTATTGATATTTGTAATTTCTTTGCTCATTTTATTTAGCCTCCTTTTTATTTTCATATATAAAAGAAAAAGTTTTGATAAAAATAAATCAAAACCAATCGCTTATTTCACTTTAAATAACTAGTTCTACTAGCAACTCTCTTTAGAGAAGTGATAATTTTCTTTAAAATATAAAGAAAGTTATTAAAATAATTTTCAAAAGAATTGTTAGCAAGCCCTCCCAAGACAAAAATAAAAGTACATAAAAGTGAGTTAACCGAATAATTTTTCTATAATTTATATTATGTTAGATTATCATATAAAAAACTCGGTGTCAATAGTTTTTTTGAACAAATTTGTTATTTTATTTTTTTGAAACAACTTTAATAATAAAGTGGTCATATAGGCATTCATTTTTTAAACGGAAAAAATAAAAAAAATAAATATGTAGTAAAAATAAAGATACTGGTGAAATTAATTCGTGGATTCGTGTTGATGTTGAAATTGATAAAATATTTTATAATATATATATATATTCATTATTTTTTATAAAAAATTAATAAAAAAAGAAAAACTTACGCTTTCTTTTTTAATCAAAATATTTATATTGTATTTTTTTAATAAATCTTCACTTGTAATTTTTTTAAACTTATTATGTAATACATTTATTAAATATGAATTTGTTACTATTTTATAAAAATAGTTTTCGCCTTTTTTTCTTCTGCCACAATTATCAGCGAAAACATACTTTCAATATAACATAAAATAGCATATTCTTTATTATCATAACTTGTTTTTTTAAATCACCAAATTTATTATTATTGCCAAACTTTATAATATCTTCTTTATTTATTTGCATTTTATTTCTATTTTTACAAATAAAATCGCTAAATATTATCTTTCTTTTTCTTCCATAGCGTTTTTAAATTTAATGTTTTCTGTGTTTAATTCTTCATTACATATCTTATTATATTCAGCTTCATTCCAACTTTTAAAACCATTCGCTTCTTTTAAATTATTAAATTGCATTTCGTTCCAATATTTAAAATTATTAATCATTTTTTCATTTCCTTTTTTATTTTATAGTATCACACAAAATACTGGAGGTCAATACTAAAAATTAAAATAAATTTCTATTTTTTACAAGTTATTTATCATTGCAAAATTTAACATGTTTTAGTGCTCAAAATTAATATTGATTTAAAAAATCGTGCACTGTTGTAGAGAAAAGTCCTAATATAAACTATTAAAAGATTATCTTTCTTTTTCATTATTATAATTTGCTATATAGGTGAAATAAGCTAAAGTTCTATTTTCACTTGTTATCATTGCTGCAGTTTTATTATTCGTATTTTTGCTGTTTCTATTGATACTTATTTGATTCAAATATGAAAAAATATTATTCATTTTTTATCTCCTTTTTATTTTATAATTAGAATATCACACAAAAAATTAAAGGTCAATACTTAATTTTTTCATTTTTCTATTTTCATTTAAATTTATTAATCCTTATAAATTTTACCATGTTTTAGTTATTTTTGTATTGGTCTAATTGTGCATTAAGCACCATTTTAAACTCTAACAGCTTATCTTTCGTTTTCGTGTTGCTTATTTTTACAATATTCAAAAATATTAGAACACTCTTTTTTTTGTTGTTCTTTCACATTTAAATTTTGTTGTCTATCTACCATAGCATTTAAGCAATCAACTTTTTTTATTTCTAACGCAATTTCATTATCTATATCTTTACGAGTTGAATTAATTTCCGCCCGTTCTAAAACAGATAAAACACCAGCAACACCAAATGCAACAGCAGGAAAAATTAATCCGTTAGGATTTGGTGCAGATGAAAAAACACCCATTCCACATAAAAGTGCACTATGGCAACAAATAGTAGCAAGAAGGGTATGATTATCGGCTGATATTTTTAATTGCTTGGAATACTCTCTTAGATTACTAATTACCTTTGCCCCACTCCCATCATTAACATTCATAAAATTAAAATCTGTCATTTTTATAAACTCCTACTACTTATATAATTATATTAGTAGAGTATCACAAAAAGCCCCACGGGTCAATAGTAAATTTTGAAAAATATTCGAATTATTTCTATATATTTTATCAATAGAAAAATAACAATTCACATCTTTCACTTTTAATTTAAATTAATTAATGTTATAATTTATAACAAATATTAATGCTTAAGGGAAAATATATTATGAACAAACTAGATATTAAAATTCTATTTGATAAACAAGCGGACTTCGGTGATAAAGATATTGTTGTTGCGGGTTGGGTTAAAAGTGTTCGCGACTCCAAAACATTTGGATTTATCAATTTAAATGACGGTTCATCTTTTAACGGAGTGCAAATTGTTTTTCACGCAGATAAAATTACTAATTTTAATGAAGTAGCAAAGTTGAATATTGGTTCAAGCATAATTGTATACGGTAAAGTTTTATTAACACCAAATAATAAACAACCACTTGAAATTATTGCAAATAAAGTTGAAATCATTTCTGCCACTGACGACACTTATCCTATTCAAAAGAAAAGGCAAACTGTGGAATTTTTAAGAAGTGTGGCATATCTTCGTCCACGCACTAATTTATACAGTGCAATTTTTAGAGTAAGAAGTGAAATGACCTTTGCAATTCATAAGTTTTTTTATGAAAGAGGTTATGTGTATGTTCACACTCCTATTTTAACTTCATCCGACTGTGAAGGTGGAAGTGATTTATTTAAAGTTACCACTCAAGATATTTATGGAAAATGCAACACAAATAAAGAAAACAATGCTTGTTTTAAGCCTGTTGATGAATTGTTTGGAAAGTCGGTTTATCTAACCCCCACTGGTCAATTAGAGGGAGAATCATTAGCTTTAGCTTTAGGAAAGGTATACACTTTCGGACCAACTTTTAGAGCAGAAAACTCTAACACAACCCGTCACGCTAATGAATTTTGGATGATAGAGCCTGAAATCGCATTCACAGATTTAGACGACCTTATGAATATACAAGAAGATATGTTTAAGTATTTAATCAAATATTTATTTGAACATTGCGCAGATGAAGTTGAGTTTTTTAACAACTTTGTCGACACTTCACTAAAATCCCGTTTAGAAAATGTCATGTCAAGCAAATTTTCTAAACTTTCTTACACTGAAGCTATTGATATTTTAGTAAAAAATAATAATAAATTTTCATATCCTGTTAAATGGGGTAGCGATATACAAACTGAACATGAGAGATATTTAGCAGAAACCACCTTTAATGGTCCTGTGTTTGTAACCGACTATCCAAAAGAAATTAAAGCTTTTTATATGAAACAAAACGCCGACAATAAAACAGTTAGAGCATGCGACCTGTTGATGCCTGGAATTGGCGAAGTTACTGGCGGTAGCCAACGAGAAGATGACTATAACAAACTAGTAAATCGCATAAAAGAAATGGGACTTAATGAACAAGATTATTGGTGGTATTTAAATTTACGCAAATATGGAAGTGTGGAACATAGTGGATTCGGTATGGGTTTTGAAAGATTTTTAATGTATATAACAGGAGTATCTAATATTCGGGATGTGTCATTATTCCCGCGTACACCAAAAAACTGCGAATTTTAAAACATATAAATTAAGAAGACGGAATATTAAAAAAAAACGAAAAATATAAATTTTCGTTTTTTTTGACTTTTATTTTATAGCACTATTAGTTTAATCAAACAGTCAAATAAACGGTTTGCATTCTTTTATCTTAATTATTTTTTTTTAAAAAAAATATATTTTGTTAATACAAATTATATAAACTTTACAACTCTTGTACTTTTTAGTTCCTTGATAAATTTGCCCTTTTTTGCGTTTGGAATTAATAATAAAAAATAAAATAAAATAAATAATACTTACTAACTTTAAACTATAATTAAGTGTTTTTAATTAGATGATGGTATTATTTAGTTTTATACATTACTTGCAAATTTCTGCATATTTAACGGCTTTAAACAACTCTTGCGCTTGTTCGTATTTAAAATTAAATTTTTAATTAACTATTGAAATTGCTATCTTTCTATGTTACACTTAATTTATTAAAATTAAAAAAGTGAGGTGTAGTATGGATTTAAGAGACAGTTTGATTGATTATCTAACTATAAAACAAGAATTGAAATATGGAGAAGAATTACTTGATAATCCATACAATTTTTTTAATTATGACAGTCATGTTAGTTCTAATCATTATAAAGGCAGTATTAGTTTTAAAAATGGCAAGGTTCTTGCTAAAAATGATGATTTTTTAAAAAACCCGGCATATGAAAAAGGAGTGGAAACTCATAAAGTTTATGTGAAAGAACAATATAAACCATTATTTATGCATGCGGAAGTCTTGTACAGTTGGTTTTTTAACAAAAGTGGAGGAACAAGCGCAGTTTATTATCCTTTTACTTTTAATGGAACAACGGGTGTGATATCAAAAGATATTAATTCTTTTAATGGTGGAAAAATTTTAAATTATGAAGAAGTTTGCCCTTATCCTGAGTTTACCAATCGTGACGAAATACCATATTTATCTTTCAACGGAAACATTTCACAATTTAAAAAATTAAACTGCGACAGCTTAGTAAATTCTTATCAAAATTTATTTCTTAGAGATTTAGCTATTTTGCAGTATGATAGACATAATAAAAATTATCTTATTGCAAAGTCTACAAAAAACAAACTTTACGAATTGGTTGCATTTGATAATGATGCAACAAGAGCAACATTAGCATATGATGACGATAAGATCAATAATAAAAGTTTATTTGTAAGAGGGCTTAATCATTATGTTGAACAATATTATAATGTAATAAATGAACTTAAAAACGACAAGAATAAAAACTTAATTACTAATAGGCTAGAAGCACGAAAAACTTTAAACAATATTGCAAACACTCACATGGATGATATTGCAAATGAAATCTATAATACGATTGGTTTTACTTTGGATGAAAAGTTTGTTAAAAAATGTGAGACAGGAAAAAATATAGTTTGCAATGATTTAGACAAATGCATATAAAATTAAACCAGTTTATCAAAAATAAAAAAATATAAATTATAAAAGAGCTCTTTGCTTAAACATTTTCACTAGTTCTAAATGGGTTCAGACTAAAAAGGGTATGATATTTTATGTGTGGCTATGCCCTTTAAAAAATGTTTTGTTTATACCCAATATAGTTTCCTTTTTTCACACGCTACAGCGTGTGATTTTTATTGTGTAAAAAAAACCTTCTAATTTTGGAAACTACCCTTTACGGGATTTATTTCAATTATAGAAAGTTTTTATTAAAGGAGATTAAATTATTATATTATTTGCTCTTGTTTTAGCACAAATTTTTCTCTTAATAGATATTCCTCTTTTTTACTATCATTAAATGCTTGAATTGGCCGAAGATAACCAACAACTCTGCTCCAAACTTCTGTTTCTTCTTTGCATACAGGACATGTGAATTGTTCACCTTTTAAATATCCATGTTCTTTACAAATACTAAAAGTAGGAGTTAATGAAATATATGGCATTTTAGATGTTGTAAATACTTTTCTAATAAGAGCTTTTGCGCTTTCTCTATCATCAATCTTTTCGCCTAAGTAGAAATGTAACACGGTGCCACCAGTGTAAAGCGACTGCAATTCATCCTGCATTTTAACCACTTTAAAGATATCATCAGTGTGACCTACCGGAACTTGTGTGCTGTTAGTATAAATAGGATTTTCCACATTTGCCGTAATAATTTCATGGAAACGCTTTTTATCAGCTTTTGCAAATCTAGTTCCCGTGCTTTCTGCCGGGGTTGCTTCTAGATTATAAATATGACCCGTTTCTTCTTGGAAATCTTGCATTTTGCTTCGCATAAAATTCATTACTTTAATAGCAAACGCATTTCCTTCAGGAGTGGTTATATCTTTACCCATAAAGTTTAAAAGTGATTCGTTCATCCCATTAATACCTATGGTGTTAAAGTGATTGGACCAATATTCGCCCGTTCTTGCTTTAATATCTTTTAAATAAAATGCACAGAAAGGATATAGTCCGTTGTCTGTTTGTTTTTCCACCATTTTTCTTTTAATTTCAAGACTAATTTTCGCGATTTCACAAAGTCTTTCAATTTGTTTAAAATATTGTTCTTCAGTTTTTGCTAAATAACCTATTCGTGGTAAGTTTAGCGTAACCACTCCAATAGAACCAGTTAACGGATTACTACCAAAAAGTCCACCGCCCTTCTTTCTTAGTTCTCTTATATCTAATCTAAGTCTACAACACATTGAAACGGCGTCTTCCGGGTTTAAATCGCTATTGATATAATTTGCGAAATAAGGAATGCCATACTTGCAAGTCATATCCATAATAGCATTAGCCACTTCGCTATCCCATTCAAAATCCTTTGTTATGTTGATAGTTGGAATAGGAAAAGTAAACACCCTGCCTTCAGCATCGCCTTCAATCATAACTTCGCAAAAAGCTTTATTGAATATGTCCATTTCCTCTTGATAGTCATTATAGGTAGTCTCTTGATATTCTCCGCCTATTAGAACAGGAATGTCTTTAAGTGTGTTAGGAACTTTAATATCAAGCGTAATATTGCTAAATGGCGATTGAAAACCAACGCGTGTTGGAACATTCATATTAAACACAAATTCTTGTAAACATTGTTTAACTTGTTTAAAGGTTAATTTGTCGTATCTAATAAAAGGTGCACAGTATGTGTCAAAGCTACTCCATGCTTGTGCTCCTGCCGTTTCACCAGAAGTCGTGAAAGTGCAGTTTACAATTTGCCCTAGTAAACTTCTTAAATGTTTTGCAGGCTTGGAACAAATTTTAGATGTATATCCTCTAAAACCTTCAAGGAGAATAGACTTTAAATCCCATCCAACGCAATATGCTCCGAAAAATCCAAGGTCGTGAATATGAAGCTCAGCATTCAAATGAGCTTCTCTTACTTCAGTTGGATAAACTTCATTCAACCAATAATGTTGAGTGAAAGCTTCTCTAACATAGTTATTAAGACCTGCCACACTTTTTGAAGTATTTGCATTTTCTTTAACTCGCCAATCATTATCGCCAAGATAATTATTAAACAAATCGATAGTAGCGCCAATAAAAGCATTAGTTTGCCTGGCACCCGATCTTTTTTCTCGATATAAAATGTAAGCTTTTGCTGTTTTTGCGTGTCTATTTTCAATTAAAACTTTTTCAACAATATTTTGCACCTGTTCCACAGTTGGAATATTATTAGAAAACTGCTCGTTTAAAAGTTCATACACTTGATTGGCTAAGTTTACGCTTTGTTCATAATCATCGCCACCAACAGCTTTTGCTGCTTTAAAAATAGCATTTGCAATCTTGTTTACATCGAAAATTTGTGTTTCTCCATTTCGCTTAAAAACATAATTGACCATAACTGTTCTCCTTTTTTAAGTGTTATCATTAATTTAACAAAAACTAAATGTTGTGTCAAACAATTTACAAAATATCTATATATTGTATTTTTTAAAAAAATTATTTACTTTTTTTTAAAAAACATGCATTTTTTATTTGCTTTTTAATTTTAAATTTATCTTACTAAATTAAAAGATTTTGAATAAAATTCGTTTTTTGGCTTGTTTTTTAACTTTTTTGATTTTGCTAATTTTAAAAATATTTTAATTATTCAATTTTGTAAAATTTCAAGTATTCGCAAAAAAAAATACAACCTTTCTAAATTTATCAAAAGTTGTAAAAAAAAATTTTTTTATATTTATTATTTGTCTATCATTTTGCTAAATTCTTGTTCGTTAATAATTTTAATATTCAAATCTATTGCTTTATCTAGTTTATTGCCTGCATTTTCACCTGCTAACACATAATCTGTGTTTTTACTTACACTAGAAGCCACTTTTCCCCCACCTTCTTCGATTAGTTCAGTTGCTTGGTCGCGCGTAAATTCTGTTAGAGTTCCTGTTAGCACAAAAGTTTTATCAATAAAATGAAGATTTTCCTTTTTCTTTTTAAAATTTATAATTTTTACGCCATATTTAAACAAATTATTTATTTGATGCATATTATCTTCATCTCTAAAATAATTATAAATATTATCTGCTATAACCTCCCCCACCATCTCAACTTCTAATAATTCTTCAATATTTGCATTTTTTAATCTTTCAAACTCCCCAAAAGCCTTAGCTAAATCTTTGCCTGTTTTTTCACCCACTTCATTTATACCAAGAGCATAAATAAAATTAGAAAATTGAATAGTTTTACTTTTTTCTATTGCTTTAATTAAATTATTAGCTTTTTTTTCTTTAAAATTTTCTAGTTGTAGTAGTTTTTCTTTAGTAATTAAATATATATCCGAAATACTATGCATATTGAATGTTTGTCTTATTTTTTCCACTGTTTTAACACTTATTCCATCAATATTCATAGCGTTTTTAGAACAAAAATGTACTAATTTTTCGTCAATTTTTGCAGTACATTCATTATTAACGCAAAATAAATTTGCACCTATTTCTTGAAGCTTCATGTTGCAACTTGGACAATTGGTAGGCTTTTCAATATCCACGCTATCAGGCGTATGTTTAGCAAC
>CALNBM010000018.1 GCA_937874195.1 uncultured Clostridia bacterium
GGATTAAGTATTTTCTTCTTAGCTGCAACTATACCTAATATTGTTGCAACTAAGAAGAAAATACTTAATCCTCCGCCAACTCCCATTGCATGTTTTGTTCTGTTAAACCAGCTTGAAGCAAGGAAACAAATACCTGAGATTGCAAACATAGTTAAAAATACACCTAAGTTTAATAAAAGCAACTGAGTATAAGACAGACTTATTGCGGCACTGTTCACTAAGGCAAGACTTGCAATACTTACAATAGTAGTTAGAATAAACATTAAAAGCAATGAACTGACTAGGAAAGTTATTTGAGTTAAAGCTACCCTTTTTCGTTTTATCGGTGTTGATAAAACAAATGCCATTGAGCCTGCATCAACTTGACCTGCAATTAAATTGTTGGCAACCACTATTGCATAAATCAAAGGTAAAAGTATTCCTGCAACTTTAAAGAATATTGAACCTACAACTAATTCATAAATATCCATATCGGCCATTTCTGTTAACGAGTTCACTGCTTCTTCCGGCAGTGAATCCATTAATCCTACTGAAAGATTGGTAATAATTGTATCCACATATTCAAGCAGTCTTTCTGAAACGATTATTTCAATTTCAATAGGAGTTAAACTGCTATAATTTTCTTCTTGTGATAAAGCTTCTCTTATTTGATTCTCCTTAATTGTTAAGTTAACTCTAAAAGACATAATTGAGTTATAAGAAATATCATGGATTTTATCTTCAGTAAAATAGTCTGAAATGTTAATTTGTTCATTGTTATAATCAAAACTTGTGTTATAAATAATACCTTTCAGCACTTCCGGTATATATGTGTTTGCAAAATCAGAAGTATTTAAAGATGCTCCTGCAATATAATATTGAATTGCGACTTCAATAAACTGTTTTGCAGAAATAGCCGCATCATTTCCGCTTACTTTGTTTACTGCGTTGTATATACCATTAGATATCTGAATTGTCATATATTCGGATATTTTTGCATCAGAATAATCTTCTCTTTGTATCAGATAATAATCTAAAAGCGTGTTTATTGCTAAAACCTGTTCTTCAGGCAAACTTTGTGTCAACTGCTCACGAGCTTCACTGTCACTATAACCGTTAGTGATAAAATTATTATAACCGGCAACAAGCATTTCTTTTTCAGAATCACTTAAATGAATTTGCAACAAATCTTTTAAAGATTCTTCGCCCTGAATATAGTTTTTTAGTGCATTATCAGTCATATTATAATAATTCATAGACTGCTGTTTAACTGTAGATTCAACCTCGCTTGTAATAAACATGCTCATCATTGAATCTTTCATTTCATTTATAGATATTGAACTAAGCATTACAATAACTATTGCCAGCATCGCACAGGTTGTAAAGGTTACAAAAGACCATAAGAATGCATTGGCTTTTATTGATTGTTTAAATAACGGTTTACTTATCATCATGGTTCTCCTTTTGGCTTTTTATTATTTGATAAAAATGTTTTTGAAGGGTATATTTTACTTCGGTTATGAATTTTAGATCGAAAACAGTTAAATCTTTAAACAAATCAGTAATTTTTTGTTTTTCAATGCTTATCGTAACCTGATTGTATTTAATCTGATCTCTTATAATTTTATAGTTTAGTTTTTTAAAGATTTGATAATCTTGTTTGTTATTAAACTCGATTTTGTAATCGGTAACTTTTCTGTCTTTTATATCTCTCATATCGGTAACACATATAATTTTCCCGCCTTTTATTAAAGCGACTTTATCACACGATTTTTCAAGTTCTTCATACAAATGCGAACTCATAAATATCGTTTTGCCTTTTTTTCTTTCTTCGGCAATTATATCTAAAAAAGCAACACGCATTAAAGGGTCAAGTCCTGTGCTGGCTTCATCAAGAATTATTATTTCCGGATCAGACATTAAAGCTGCAACTAGTGCTGTTTTTTGTTTCATGCCTTTACTCATTCTTTTTAAATTCGCAGAAGGATCTAACTGTAATTGTTTTATTAGTTTGTTTGCATAATTCATATTCTTTAAATTCAACAATTCAGCCTGAATTTTAATAAATTCAATGCCGGATTTTAAATCGGGAAAAGCGATTTCGCCGGGAACATATCCTACAGATTTCTTTATTGAATGTGATTCACTCCATGAATCTAATCCGTTAATGGTAATTTCGCCGCTATCAGGTTTTAAAAACCCCATAATTTGTCTTATTAATGTTGTTTTGCCTGCACCGTTTGCCCCGACCAAACCAAAAGTTTCGCCTTTATGTATTTCCAAACTAATATCAAAATTGCCTCTGTTGCTTCCAAAATCTTTAACTAAGTTTTTAATTTCTATAATTTTTTTCATTAAATATACTCTCCAAAGGTTCTGTCTTCCTTATAATATTTCATAAAATAATCTTCCAAAGTTTCTTTTAAGTGTTCAAAACCTATAACCTTGGATTTTGATAATGCCTTTACTAATTCATTAATATTTTTATCGTCAACATTTACAAGTAATTTATAGTTATCTTTATCCATGTCTAAGATTTTATAATAAGCAGCTGCATTATTGTTTTGGTAAAAATTTTTCAAACTATCAGCATCTTCAAATTCCAGCATGAAATTTTTATTGTTGGCATGCTTTAAATCATTTGCAATAAATTCAGACACAATATTTCCGTTTTTTATTATTGCTATTTTGTCGCAGGTAGCATCAACCTCAGTAAAAATATGGCTAGATAATAAAATTGTTTTGCCCCGCTTTTTTTCTTCCTTAACAAACTCTATAAAGGTTTGCTGCATCTCTAAGTCTAAACTGCTTGTTGGTTCGTCCAGTATCAAAACTTCCGGGTCACTCATGAATGCGACTACAATTGCAAGTTTTCTTTTTACACCCAAACTCATTTTTTTAGTTTCAATACTAGGATCTAATTCAAATAATTTTAATAGATAATTTAACCTGTCGTCGTTTTCAACATGTTTCAACTGTTTCATCATTTTAATAAATTCCCAGCCTGTAAGTCCTGCTGGTAGTGCAATTTCGCCCGGTAAATATCCAACATTTTTTAATATGTCATAATAATTCTTAAACGTTTCTTTATTAAAAATCTTGGTTTCGCCGTCATCTCCTTTGCTAAAACCCATTAAATGTCTAATAACAGTTGATTTTCCAGCACCGTTTGGACCTAAAAAGCCAAAAACTTCTCCTTTATTAATTTTAAAGGAAACATTAAAAGCACCTCTATGGTGACCATAGTCTTTTGTAAAATTAAAAACTTCTATCTGTGGCATTATTTCTCCTAACTATACATGTGTGTATTTTTCTTGACTACTGTACTATTATATGCTATGATTTTCATCAATACAAATATTTTATTTTTACATACTTTTAAAATTATTTATTTATATATACAGATTTTATAAATTGTCTATAAAAGGATTGGGTTATGGAAGAAAAAATGAAGGAAGATTTAAGAATACAAAAAACACGCAAAGTATTATCTATTGCGTTGTTTGAACTTTTAGAGGAACTGCCTTTGGAAAAAATCAGCGTAATAGATATTTGCAATAAGGCTATGGTGCATAGAGCAACCTTTTATGCCCATTTTGAAGATAAATATCATCTGCTGACATATGTCATAGATGAAATAAAGGAAGAATTATTCAGTAAAACAATCCAACTGGAAAATGTAACTTCTATAAAACAAATTTACTTAAATTTACTTAAAACAACTATGGATTACATTGAGAAAAATAAGAAAAGATTTTTAGTTATGGTTAACAACAATAAAACAGAATCAATTTATGGAATAGTTTTAAACGCAGCGAAACGAGGCATATTGTATTTTATTGATTCAATAAATATTAAAAAAGACTTGTTAATTCCGATAGATATATTTATAGATTTCTTCTCGGGTGGCATTGCAAATATTGCATTAAATTTTATTAAATCAACAAAACCATATTCAATGGAAGATTTAATAAAATACTTAGACACTATGTTTGATGAAAAAATGCTGGTTAAAATTAAAAAAGCATATGTTTAGAGAAAATGTTGAAACGCATATTTAGATAGATTTTAAAGATAGCAGGATTTGATTGACAAAAAAGGAAAATTTTGTTACACTAAAACTTGATTTTTTAAAGGATGAAACCATGATACAAGTTAATAATGTTAGTTTGCAATTTGGCGCAAAAAAAATATTCGATGAAGTAAATTTAAAATTCACTAAAGGCAACTGCTACGGTGTTATTGGTGCGAACGGTGCTGGAAAAAGTACTTTTTTACGCATATTAAGTGACGACCTATCCCCAACCAAAGGCGATGTTACAATATCTAAAAACGAGCGACTAAGCGTTCTTATTCAAAACCAAGAAGCGTTTAATGATAAAACAGTGCTGGAAACTGTTATGCTTGGTCACAAACGATTAACGGAAATTATCAAATTAAAAGATGCATTATATTCTAAAGAAAACTTCACGGAAGAAGATGGCATGAAAGCAGCCGAATTAGAGGGTGAATTTGCTGAACTTAACGGCTGGGAAGCAGAAAGCGAAGCAGAAATGCTTTTAAATAGTTTACAAATTCCAAGCGAATTTTATCACGAATTAATGCAAAAGGTGGAGCCAAAATTAAAAGTTAAAATTTTGCTTGCCCAAGCACTTTTTGGAAATCCTGATATTTTAATTCTGGACGAGCCCACCAACAACCTAGATGCTAAAACTGTTAGATGGCTAGAAAAGTTTTTGCAAAATTGTGAGAATATTATAATCATAGTATCACATAACCGCCACTTTTTAAACCAAGTGTGCACTCATATATGCGATGTGGACTATGGAAAGATAAATATATTTCCTGGCAACTATGATTTTTGGTATGAATCTAACCAATTAATTTTGCGTCAACAAAAAGAAGCAAACAAAAAAATGGAAACAAGAATGAATGAGTTGCAAGAATTTATTGCTCGCTTCTCGGCAAATGCTTCAAAGTCTAAACAAGCAACAAGCAGGAAAAAAGAACTAGAAAAAATAACGCTTATTGATATAAAACCATCTAGCAGAAGATACCCTTATATTGATTTTAAATATGAAAGAGAACCAGGCAACGATATTTTGTTTGTTGAAAACCTAACCAAAAAAGGTATGTTTAAAGATGTTAGTTTTATTGTAAATAAAAACGACAAAATTGCTTTTTTAAGTGATGAAGAAATTAAAATAACCGCACTGTTTGATATTTTAAACGGCAAAGATAAAGATTATGAAGGCAAGTTTTGGTTTGGAAAAACAATAACGCCCATTTATCTTCCGCAAAACTATAATGATTATTTTGATGGAGTAAAACTTAATTTAATTGAATGGCTGGCACAATTTTCTAAAGAAAAAGACATTACTTTTCTTCGCAGTTGGCTAGGTAGAATGTTATTTAGCGGAGAAGACGCTTTAAAAAGTGCAAAGGTTTTATCGGGGGGCGAGAAAGTAAGATGCATGCTTTCAAAAGTAATGCTGGCTGGTGGAAACTTTTTAACTTTTAATGAACCAACTAATCATTTAGACTTAGAAAGCATAACCGCTTTAAATAAAGGGCTTATAAATTTTAAAGGAAATATATTAATATCATCACACGACCACGAACTATTGCAAACTGTGGCAAACCGCATAATTAAAATAGATAAAACAAAAGAATATGATAAAGTGATAACTTATGACGAATATTTAGATGAGCAGAATTAATTTTCTGCTTTTTCTATTTTTGTTATCAATTTTTTAATTACAATTATATTTAATAAGTCCCTCGTGTAAACAGTTGAGCATTTTTTATCGTTATTTTTACATAAGATTATTTTTAAACATATCTCAAAAATTGGTCTTTGAGTTTTTATACATATTAGAAAATTCTTCAAAACATGGAGCGAGAAATTAGATTTTTGAGTTATTTTACATAAGATTCTTTTTAAGGAAATTATATCTCAAAAAATTGATTTTTGAGTTTTTTAACTCTCATTTTGATATAAAATTATATTTTATTTTTCTTGGTTCTTACACCGCTAATTATTTCTTGATTTCTTTCTACTATATCTTTTTATATCATTTGCAACGAAATTATAATAACTAGATTTAATATAAAAAATAACATTTTTTAGCCATATTATTACATATTTTTTTTAGCATTTGCAAAAAATAGCAAAAAGGATATGAACATGCTATTTAGATTTTTAATACGACAACTTTTCTTTTTAAAAAACTCTCATGAATCCACTAAAAAAGATGAAGAAGATAAAGTGAGTGAAGAAAAAAAAGAAGAAGAGTTAAAGTTAACCACTAATATGTTAGATAACATTAATAAACTCGAAAACATTCTTAAAAACTGCACAGATTTAAGAATGCATCAATTTTCTTTTGGCAAAGATAATGCAATTAATGCTGTTATATTTTATTTTGATGGAATGGTGAACTTTCAAACATCAATAGATAGTATTTTACGCCCATTAAAAGACTGGAAAGGAGACTTCACTCTCACGCAAAAAAGTAAAAATAAAAAAAATACAGAAAATATTAGTAAAGAAAATTTATTAAATAGCATTAAAAATGATGCAATTTTATCACCCGATACTAAAGATACAAACACTGTTTCCGATCTTATTGAATATTTATTTGTTGGCGATACTGTGCTTTTAATAAACGGACTGGAAATCGGTTTTGCACTCGGCACACAAGGATGGGAAAAACGCCCTGTTGAAGAGCCATTAAGTGAAGTTGTAGTGCGCGGGCCAAGAGAAGGATTTACTGAAAGCTATAAAGTTAACACTTCACTTCTTCGACGAAAAATAAGAAACGAAAAACTTAAAATTGAAGAAATAATTGTGGGCAGAAAAACTAAAACTAAGATTGCAATCGTTTATCTTGAAGGCGTAGCTGACCCCACAGTACTAAAAAAAGTGCGATATAGAATTGGCGAAATAAAAGTTGATTCAATTTTGGAATCGTCATATATTGAGCAATACATAGAAGACGCACCGTTTTCTATTTTTCCTACTATTGGATATACTGAAAAGCCTGATGTGGCGGCAGGAAAAATTTTAGAGGGTAGAATTGCAATTATAGTCGATGGCTCTCCTATTGTTTTAACTATCCCATATCTTTTTATAGAATCTATGCAATCATCAGAAGATTATTATAATCGCTGGATTTATGCAAGTATGACACGCATACTAAGAATTGTAGGCTATGTTGTAGCTGTATTTGCACCAGCATTTTATATTGCCTTAACAACTTTTCATCATGAACTTATCCCTACCAAACTTCTCTTAACAATTGCAAACTCTCGTGCCGGCACGCCCTTTCCTGTTTTTATCGAAGCATTAATTATGATTTTCGCTTTTGAACTTCTGCGAGAAGCAGGTATTCGACTACCCAGAGCAGTTGGTCAAGCAATTACCATTGTTGGTGCTCTTATAATGGGAGATGCTGCTGTGAACGCAGGAATAGTTGGAGCAACTATGGTTGTGGTTGTTGCAGGCACTGCGGTTGCGGGATTTATGATTCCTACGCAAACTGAAGCTATCTCTATTCTTCGTTTACTTATGATTTTTCTTGCGGCCTTTACAGGTTTTTATGGCATTGCGATGGGAATTTTATTATTACTTGCACATTTAGCGTCACTAAATTCTTTTGGTGTTCCATATCTAGATCATATAACAAGTTTTAAAATGCAGGATATTTTCATGCGTCCTCCCCATTGGGCAATGCAAAAGCGTCCAGAAGATATTGCTCGTGGTGATATGACAAGACGAGAATTTTTTATACCACCAAAACGACCAGAAACCGAAGAAGAAAAAGAAAAAGTTGATAAAAACCAAGGTAAAACCAAACAGCAGTTGGAGGAAGAATGAAAAAATTCGTGGCTATTATTTCGTTAGTTTTTATACTATCTCCTATAATTCTCACTGCATGCTGGGATAATAGAGATATTGAAGAATTACATATTGTGACTGGTATTGCTTTAGATGTTAACAAAACAAATGATAATTTCATTGATGTTACACTACAAATAACAAATATTCAACCTGGCGATGCTGGTAAAAGTCAATCTGTCGGAAATGATGATAAACCAATAATTATCAAAAAATCTTCTAAAACAATAGGCGATATATTAAAAAAGTTAAATAATGAAAGTAATAAATTTATATTCTTTCATCATATTGAAGTTATATTATTTAGCATGGACCTAGCAAAAAAAGGAATTAATAATTATATCGATTTTTTCTTACGAGACACTCGATCAAGGCTAGAAATTCCCGTAATAATCGTGGATGGTAGAGCGGAAGATGTTTTAAGGGTCGAATTACAAGAAGAAAATCAATCTAGTATTTTTTTAGCTGATTCCTTTCAGGGTGCAAAAACAATTTCTAAAGAAATTCATGTACGATTGATAGATGCAGCTTTTAAACTTGCTTGCAAGCATCATTGTCCAATAATTCCTGTTGTTAAAGTTGAAAAAGAAATGGAGAACGATAAATTAGTGGATATTGGATTTGTTATGTTTATGGATTCAAAGGCAACAACAATGTTTGCAATTGACGATATATATGGATATCTTTTTGTAAAAGACGAAGTACATTTTACTGATTTAGAGATAGTTGCAAGCGAAACTGATATTGTGGTTTTAAAAATAAACAAACTAGTGCCTAGCCCAACAGTAATAGTACAAGGTGACAAAATTATTTTAGAAGTGGGAATAAATGTGGATGCAAACATTGGCGAAGTTGAGGGATTTGTTGAACTTGAACCTAAAGAACAATTAAAGTTATTTGAAGAACTTCTAAAAAAAGATGTGGAGAATCGAATTTTAAAAACTTTTGCAATAGCGCAAGAAAACAAATGCGATTTTTATGGTATAAGTGAAATGATAAATAAGAAAAACCCGCGAGCTTGGGCAAGATTAAAAGATAGATGGAAAGATATTTTTCCAACAGTTGAAGTTAAATTAGATGTAAAGACTGCAGTTAAATCTACAGGACAAACAAATCAAACTTTAGAAATGGAGAAAATAAGAAATGATGATAGATAAAACTCAAATATCTGGAAAACGATTTATGTTTACTGTGGCTTATTTTATTCAATCATCAATACTACTAACTTCTTTCACCTTATCTTTAACTAGACAAGATTCTTGGTTAACAGTAATTTTTAGTTTTACCTTATTTCTTCCAATGATTTGGGTTTATCGAACGATTATGGTGCAGTTTCCTGATAAAAATCTTATTCAAGTTTTAGAAACTGTGTTCGGTAAATTTGTTGGAAAATTAATTGGTATTGGTTTTACTTGGTTTTTTTTAAACCTTACCACTCTCAACTTAAGAGATTTAGGAGTGTTTACAATCATAACCGTGATGACAGACACCCCACTTATTGTGCTTGCTATTATGTGTATGTTTGTTGCTGTTTACTCTGTTAGAAAAGGCATCAATGTGGTTTGTAGATATAGTGCAGCGTTTACTACATTACAAATAACAATTATAATAATATCTATTTTTCTGGTTTTCGATCAAGCTAAATTTAACAATTTTTTGCCTATTTTTGACCAACCGCAGTTAAATTATTTGCAAGGCGTACATGTAATGTCCACCATTCCTTTTGGTGAATTAGTTGTACTTTTGATGCTAACTCCTAATATAAGAATGGATAAGAAACTCGTGGCAAAATATTGGTATATAGGTTTTGCTATTGGCGGAGTATCCTTTTTATTAGTAATGCTTAGAGAAATAAGCGTGCTGGGAAATCTTGCACATCTTTTTTCATTACCCTCTCTCACAACTTTTAGATTAATCCATGTTGGAACTATATTTAATAGGATTGAAATATTATTTGCAATGGCACTTATTTTACTACTTACATTTAAAGTTGTGTTTTTAACTTATGTAACAGTACTTACTATTGCACAAATCATGGAGCTGGAAAATTTCGAAAATCTTTGTGCTGTTATTGGTTTATTAATCGTTCCGCTTGTTATAACAATTTATCCTAATTCTATTGAAAATCAAACTTCTGGTCAACAAGTTGTGCCGTTTATTTGGATGATATTTGAAATTGTTTTACCTATATTTATACTTATCGTTGCCGCAGTTAAAAATTTACCAAAACAAAAACCTAAAACTACCCCAATAAAACAGCCCCAAAAAAATGAAAACAATTAAAAAGGGAAAACAATGCTCATACTATTATTAATTTTTACATCTGTTGTTATTATTGATTTTTTTCCGCTTGTTCAAAAAAAAGATAAAAAAGCGGTTGTGGTTTTTGTTTTATTATTTTTATTTGCGTTAGTTTATAATATTTTGGTTGCATTAAATGTGGATTTAACTAGCACGCTTATGATGATTATTGAATTATTCAAATCTCTTGGAATTAGTTACCCGCCACCTAGCTAAAATTTATATATCTAATTTGTTTTAATATAAATATTGTTACAATTTATTAATAATTCGCTTAAAAACTATTTAGAAATTAAGTTCAAATTGATTATTAGTTCATAACTAATATAAACTTTTGCCTAATTAGATTATTTATTTTTATTAATATGTTTTGTAGCAAAATAAAAATATGGAATAAACTTTTATATTAGTTTAACATTCTCTAGCCCTAATAAAAATTTATGATAGAGTATTTCATACTTATTAAAATTTTATGATAACAATATCTAATTTGTTTAAATTATAAATAATTCATTAATAATTTGCTTAAAAACTATTTAGAAATTAAGTTCAAATTGACCATTAGTTCATAACTAATATAAACTTTTGCCTAATTAGGCTATTTATTTTTCTTAATATGTTTTGTAGCAAAATAAAAATATGGAATAAACTTTTATTTTAGTTTAACATTCTCTAGCCCTAAGAAAAATTATGATAGGATTTAATATCATAATTTTTTTTAAAAAAAAGTATATTTTTTTACGCTTTCACAACATCAAATAAGGCTTGTTGCACTAGAAGCATACTTGGAGTAAATTGGTTAATCGTCCAATAACTAACACCTGCTAAATTTAATTTATCCACTAATACCATTCGTGCTGCATAACTTCTTGCATCGTCAAACCACACAATATGTTGGTTTCCATTAGCATCATAATATGTGTAGAAAGGCGACTGCGTTTCCTCATCAAACATAATATTTGCGCCCACTCTTTTCGCGCGTTCCACTGCCATCGTGTTTGACATTATTTCAGCAGCGGTACCGCTAACAAACGGTAGTTGCCAATCATAAGCATAGTTCGAAACACCCATAAGTATTTTTTCTGAAGGCATTTCAGTTACAGCATATTGTAATACCTCAATAACTGGTTTTATCGGTGAAATTGCTTGTGGTGAGCCATATAAATAACCCCATTCATAAGTCATTATTATAACCCGGTCAGCAATTTCTCCTATTGCGGCGTAATCATGCGCTTCATAAAGCGTTCCTTGTTGGTCAGCGCTAGTTTTAGGTGCAACTGCAACAAACAATGGTAAATTAAAAGGAACAAGTGCTGCTTTAAGTTTTCGCAAAAAATTCGAGTAGTTATCCCTATCAGCAGGATAAATATATTCAAAATCCATGTTAACGCCTTCAAAACCTTTATCTCTTGCCACTCTAATAATTTCTGCTATTAAATTATTTGTAGCGTCTTCACTTGCAAAGATAGCGCGTGCAACATCACTGGAAAAACCTTCTCCTTCTCGGTAATTTGTTACCGCCATAAAAGGTTGAACTCCTGCCTGTCTTGCTTTTTCAAGTATGTATTCATCGTTTAGTGTGGATAAATTACCCATTTCATTTGCGTTGTAACTAAAAGTTGTGATATAGGTTAAAGCCGGCAATGTTTTAATAAGTGTTTCTTCCGAAATACCGGGTATTGCATAGCCATTAACTTCCATACTTCCTAGATTTTGCAAGCCCATCGGCACATTTATAATCGTTCCAATGTTTAACCTGGCAGGATTAGTTATTTGAGGATTTGCCGCAATTAAACTATTTAGCGTAACACCATATTGCCTTGCTATTTGGTACATTGTGTCTCCGGCCACAACAGTATGTGGAACAGAAGATAACGGTAACACTATTGCCTGCCCTATCACTAATTCGTTTGAATTTGGTAGTTCGTTGGCAGCCGCAATTTCATCTGCCGTTAAGCCATACCTTTGCCCTATACGAAATAATGTATCACCTGATTCAACAACATATATAATCATAAAAAAATCTCCTTTATATACTAATTTATTTATATTCATTATAAAAAAAAATCGTTAAAAAAGGCAGATATTTTATCTGCGCTATATTACGAAACAGGATAAAAAAATGAGGATAACCTCATTTCATTTTGTTTAAGATGAATATATATAAACTACACGCTGATATATATTTATTTTTGAAAACATTTGATTAAATGCCCCCTACCACCATTTTAAGATAGAAATTCATTTCACTTTTGAAAAATATTGAAAGGTTTTTACTTGCAGTTAGAATTAAAGCTTTTTAATATAACATCTGCGGCGCTTGTGTTGTTCTTTATCATAACCCTCATGCAAGTTTCTAATTGCAACATTATTTTCTAATTGGTGTAAAGCCTCAATATATTTAATACCCCTGTTAATTGTATTGCCCATAATCTTCCCGATTAAAAGCGAGGCAACTCCTTTTGCACGATAATCTGAACGAACAGAAATTAGAGCTGTGTCGATTATCTTTGGGTTTTTAATTTGTTTTAACAAACTAAAAATATGTATGCTTAAATATCTGCCTTTCATCTTTTGAACTGCTTTTGCTATATTTGGAAGTGCAAGTGCAAAGCCAACAAGTTCGCTTTTTTCATTTTCAACGAGAGCAATAAAGTCGGTATCCACAATCATTTTAAATTGTGACACGAGTTGCTCTTTTTGCTTTTCTGTGATAGGAACAGAACCATAAAGTTCGTCGTAACCATCATCTAATAGCGAAAAAATTTTATCTTTGTATCTATTTACTAAGTCATTAATGTTTTTTGCCTGTACATATTTAATATTGTATCTTCTTTCCAGCACATTTGACATTCTTACAATTCGTTTGTCAAGTTCGCTTGGAACATTAACAAAATATTGTAGCCAGTCAACATCCTTTTTATATCCCACTTCTTCAATAAGTTTTGGGTAGTAATCGTAAGAATAGTTTTCTTCATAAGTTGCCATACGGTCAAAACCTTCAACTAATAAACCCTCTCGCTCTAAATCATTAAACCCAAGCGGACCATGAACATATTCTTGCCCCTTTTCACGCGCCCAATCTTCCACGGCTTTAAACAGCGCTTTAACCACTTCAATATCGTTTATAAAATCAATTCTTGTGAAACGCACATATTTTTGATTTGTTTTCTTATTAGATATTCTTTGCAAAATTCCGCCAATTCTGCCCGCAACTGCCCCATTTTTATAAGCTAAATAGAAAACCATTTCACAGTCATCATAATTAGGATTAATCTTTGGGTCAAATAAACCCATCTCTTCTTTAATGAATGGCGGAACAAAATATTTGCATTTTTTATATAATTTTATTTGAAAGTTTACAAAAAGTTTTTGTTGTTTTTTGGTTTTAACCTCTACTATCTCTATCATTTTATTTATCCTTCTATAATGTAATTATCTAGTGTGGTTATATTGTAACAAATATTTTTCATATTACAAACGATTTAAAACATATATTATATAAATACTTTTTTGTAAAGCATTAGCACTTAATATTAAACTAAAAAACATAAAACTTTATAATTTACTGACTGATTTTATATTAAAATTCATAAACATTTAAATCTTAAATCTGACAAATTAAAAAAAATTATCGCCAATTTTAACCTTATAAATATGCATAGCAAACAACTTAATTATGATTATTTTACCAACACAAAAATAAAACAAAATGACCTTGATAGTTTTAAATACAACACTTAAAATAGATTTACTAAAAAAGTATATAAATTATTAAACACTAAAAGATATGGAGAAAAGCATTATGCAAAAAATTTATTTAATAAAACAACAGGAATCTGCGAGTAAGGTAGCAGTATTATATAATATGAATGTTCATCAAATAAAACAAGGTTCGCGGAAAATTGAAGGCCATAATTTTTATGCGCTTAGCGGATATGATGACGGAATATACATAATTGAAAACTACAATCAACCTTTTATTTTAAGAGTACAAAACCAAACAAAAGAACAATTAACTGCCCTTGGATATGAAATTTCTCAAAATGAAATAAACAAAGATGATGTTGTCTTACTTTCTTTAAAAAATGGAAAACGACATATTGTTCGCCCTCTTGAAAAATTGCAGGAAATTGCAAATCGTTATTCCGTATCCATTAATGATATTATAAAACAAAACAACTTAAAAACGGAAAAATTATATATTGGGCAAAAATTTGCGTATTAATATCATTGGTATTATTTTTTTTAAACTCTTCTATTGCTTTTGGGTTTCGTTCTTTCAAACCCTTTGGAAAATCAAAAAACCAGGTATTATTATACTTTTTCTTAATTGCCGTATACAACGCATGCTCATATACCCATGTGTTGTTATTTACAAATTCAGATATGTCGGTAATATCCTTAAATTTTTTATAAATTAGTTTTAATGCAACATCATATTTATTTTGCAGTTCATCATATTTATTCTTGGTTTTTTCACTAAACCCAATTTTTCTTAGTTCATCTTCTGTTAAATACTCACTTAAATCTATTAAAGCGGTGTTTATGGAAAAAGATGAATAACAGCTATATGGGCAATCCCCATAATATACCGGGTTAACAGGCAGGGTCTGCCAATACTTGCATTTGGCTTCACTTAAAAAATCTATAAACTCATATGCTTCTTTAGACAAACACCCTAACCCAAACTTATTGGGTAATGATGTTATATGTAATAAAATTCCGCTTCCACGTTCCATACAATTTTATTATATCACTAAACCTAAAAAAATAGATAATTATTAACATGTTTTTAGCCGTTATTTAAAGTTCCTGATTAACTTTAAAAAATTCCCTACGGGTCTTTATTCAATTTGGTTTAATTAAATTTAACTCTTTCCGGAAAATTTCCGAAAGTTTATCAGCCATATTATAATTATTTTTGCTAAATAAAAATATATAACCTTTTTTACACTACTCTTTATTTTAAAATTTAATTTATTTTTTATTAATAAAAAAACCGCTTTTAAACGGTTTAATTATATTTTTAATTATGGTTTTTTGAATATTTCCCGCTGATGCGGATTTCATAATATTCTTAATTTTATGCTAATACTTCAGCTGCAAATTCTTTTACGTTTTTATAATCAAATGAATATACGGTTTCTCCGGTATTTTCATCAACATAAACAATGTCAACTCCCTTACTACCTGCTTCTTTTAGTTCGGTTTTAACGTCAATAAATTTCTTATTGGAATCTAAAATAATAGAGTTATCAATTTTTTTACCTAATTCAAAATCTCTTAAAAAGGTTTCAGTATACTCTTCTTTATCCCTTTCAGTTAATTCTTCAAACTTTGGTCTTGGTTTATGAGATCTTTGACAAAAATCTTCATACATTTTTGTTACAATAACATCTTCACCAAGCTTTACACCGGCTTCATCAAATTTTTGTAATTCATTAAAAATATTTGTAACCAGTTTAACTCTTTTAGTATATTTATATTTTAATTCTTCAGGTAATTCATTATAGTTAAGTGCAGTTACATCAATTTCGTATCCGCCGCTTACATCTTTTATGAAAACACCATTTTTGTTATCAAAAGAATCAATGTCTACAAACTTTTCCCAGATTGGTATATAACTTTTTTA
>CALNBM010000019.1 GCA_937874195.1 uncultured Clostridia bacterium
TCGGCTAGTGCTTGATGGATAATGCTTAGTGCTAATAATTGGTATGGTGTCATATCTTCTCCTTACAACAAAAAAGCGACACTCTCCGCATCGCTCTTCGCATTTCTTTACATTTACATTATAACATGTTTATTTTTTAAACAACACGACATAGCACGACATTTTTAAATTATTAGCTTAATTTCTTATAAGCGTCTTTTGCACAATGCTCTAACCTTTGCACATGTCGCACACTATAATGCAACTTGCTATCCGCTAAGTCCTCTTGCGTTTTCATGTCTATGTATCTAGCATAAAGGATGTAAGCGTATGTTTGATTTTTCTTACTAACTTCTCTAATCTTATTAAAAATGATATCTTCCAACTGCCAATACTCTCCCTCGCATTCTTTCACTGCTTTTTGTTGCTCTCGACACATATCGGCTATACTTATGTACTTGTCCTCAGTAGTGTTAAGCCCACCACCATCAACCTTGCCAGCACTTTCGTCTGAACTGCTAATAACGCAAATGCTCTCTGTGAGTTTATACAATCTATCCTTTTCCATTTCTAACCGTTGCTTTAATCTCCGCAACTGGTCAAATTCTTCAATTCTTCCCATAATCACTCCTTTTGTTCTTTTACATTCCTTTTAATTTTACTACCGCAGTTCGGGCAGTAGTTCATATATTTATCTGTCCAAAAAACTTGATGTACCGCCGCTCTGCCACAATCGCAAAAATCTTCCGTGTCACACCCGACAACTATCTCTTTAATCAAGCTATTCATATTGTAATCACAACAACTGCAAACATTATATTCATTTGCTATTAACCTGCACTCCTCACGGCTTGGCTCGTCGAGTTTCTCTTTTAGTCCATTTACTTGATTTCTCAATCCCAATATTCCTTGCGCCAAAAGGGCATCTACGCCAAGAGCATATGCGCCTATATCGTCAATATTCTTGATTATTATTTCAATCAATTCTTGCTTATTCATCGCTTTTTCCTTTTAACTCTTTAATTTTGTTTTCTAGAAAGAACTTAAAGTCATCGCACGCCAGTCTATAACCGTTTTCAAAATCGTTTAATTCCTTGTATGAGTTTTTCAGATTTTTAAGGTATGTTTGCAATTCTTCCAACTTTTCAACAGCGACCTTGTTTTGCTCGGATTTGAGTTCATTTTCGCTCCAAATAATTTTTTCAAGATAATCTAGTACAAAATTTATTCCCTCTGCATAGCCAAAATAAAAACTAGACCAAACATTTTCTTCATCATTAATCAACTTGTTTTTGTGTTTTTCCCTAGCCTCTTTTTCATATTTCTTACACCAATTTAAAATTGCTTCAATATCGTGTTTAGTTGCTACTTTCATCTTCCAACTCCTTTCGGGCTTGGTCTAACCTCAAATCAATATATTGTTCTTCGTTTTCCACTTTTTCTAGTTCATAATAATTACTTGGTATTTCGTTCTTTAAAGCCCTTTTGTAGACTTCGAGTTCTTGGCTTAATAATCTATTGTTTTGACTAACCATAAAACTTGTTTCTAGTATTTTCTCACAGCTTTGGTTGGCTTGGTGTATGCCTTTTAAATCTTCCACACTGCCGAGATTTTCGTACTCAGCTAATTTTTCAACAATGTTATGGAATAGCCAAACAGCATTTTCTTTTTTGTCGTTTTCAATTATTCCACCAAAAACGTTTGATTTATAATTACATTTTGTTTGTGTGATTTGCTTTACTACAGGCAGTTTTTTAGTCAACCTACTCATCTCGCACCTTCCTTTTAGCATTCACAATTTGAATTTCAAACGTATCATCATTACTTGTAAAGTGCCTATTATAATGCTCAAAGCCATCATCTTTTTTGTAACAATATTCTTTTATAAAGTCGTCACATATAGTTGTGACCGTTGCAAAATATACTCTATTATTTATGCCCATACTTTCGTCAATAAAATAAAGGTTTTTATGCTTATCAGTTTTTGCATTTTCTAATAGCTTTAAAAATTCCTGTTTATTCACTCTCCACCTCCTCGAACTTGTTGCCTATCGCCATAAACACTAGACTTACCCTTGTCGGTTTCACTTATGTAAATTATCATTTTGCACCTCCTTTGTAAAACTAAATCTAACAAAAACATCACCACTCTTGTGGTTTGTAGCAAGCCCTGTAATTTCTCTTTCGCCATGCAATATTTGCTTAAATATTTCAGCAACTAAACCATATTTTAGTGGTTTAGGGTTTTTATTATCCTCTTCGCTTTTTACAAACTCCAAAAGTTCTTTTTGCATTTCTGCATCTATTTGACCTATAAAACTCATAAACCCTCCCTAAAATGGCAACCCTCTGCCAACTTTTCATAATCCTTGTTTAATAAACCTAAGCTGTCAATAATGCCTTTTGGTGTTAAGTCATATTTGCCATGCACATAGTTATAAACAAATTGTGGGGCATTTTTGTATTGTTTAATTCTTTCTTGTTTGTATATTAAGCCGTTGCCGTGTTGTAAAAACAACATATTTGCATTTTTATTTGCATGGTCATCACGGCTTTGTAAAAGGTTTAAAAAATCACCTAAAAATTTATTTAAATCACTCATAACCACCCCAACTCTTTTATTTGCTTTTGTATGGCTTTGTGCAACTTTTTATCCACCAACAAGGTGTCTATTTCTTTGCAGTGGCTTACCGACCAACATGCAAATCTATTACATTGAAAAATAACATGTTCTTTTGTAAATTCATCCGCCTCTTTGTCATATCTAACTATCCCTAGGCAATCAATTTCTTTTTTAAAACCTAACTCGTTAAACATGTCTTGGACTGTTTGTTTCTTTTCCATATCAATCCTCCCAATAATGATTACTTTGGCATTTTTCTTTTAACTCTTTTATAGAGCGGTGTTGTGGTAAGGTAAAGTTCTTACCCGGGCTATAATATTTAGCCCAATAGAACCCGCTGCCACGCTCAATAACAAACTTGCCAAATTTGCCTTGAGCGACTTGCTTATTGTTTACTTTTTCCCATTTCATAGGCTGTCCTCCAATTTAAACCATTGCTGGTATATTTCTTTTGCTATACGCTTTATCATAACCGGTGGAACGCTCATACCAACCACATAGCACACATGTCCTAGTTTGTTATTTTCAAAAATATAGTCTTGAGGAAAAGTGCTAGCGTTAATTAGATCCTCGGGGCTTACTTTTGTTTTTTCATCTAAACGATAGTAGTCTGGGTTGCCAGCTCTAATTGTTGGAAATACGCGCCCGGTTGTTAATAGCGCATGCGTATATAGTTTATAAACACCCTCTACGCGCATACTAACATCACACAAAGTTTTATCTTGATTTGTTGCTAGGTCCAACAAGCGTTGGCACTCACTGTCCTCTTTTTCAACCCTAAAACCAACGCCATCTTTTATTGTTTCAAAGCAAATGCGCTTATAGTTAAATGACAAGTTTAGTTCTGGGTAGTTTAAATCGTTTCTATGGGCTATTAGTATAAACCTACTACGCTTTTGTGGCACGCCCATTTTGTCGCCTCTAACAAGCCAGTGCTTAGGCTTGTAACCTATTGCGCTTAATTCTTTATAGATTCTTTGCACATAAGCCCAAGCCTTACCCTTTGTTAAGCCCTCGACATTTTCCATTAAAACTACTTTTGGTTTTAATTTAGCCACGGTTTCAATAAACACAAAACTTAAATCATCTAAGGTTTGTAGTTTTTGCCCCTCTTTAAACTTTCGTTCAACACCCCAATCATCCTCGCGCTTAGTATTTCCAATGCTAAATGTAGTGCAAGGTGGGGAGCCATCCAAAATATCTAGGTCAAATAGTTCTGGCGACAATTCCTCGTTGGGTATTTTATTAAAGTCGCGAATATCCATTAAAAAGTTATATTTTGGCTTGTGATTAGTGTTATAAATATTGTTCATTTTCGGGTCTATTTCCACATTGCCAATAACATCAAACCCAGCTAATTTATAACCCATAGTAGACCCCCCCACAAGAGAAAGTGCTAAATACGGTTTTGTTTATTTTCGGCACTTTGTCTAAGTCTTTAAGCCACCATTTCCAATCATCACTTGTTTTAATTTTAAGTGGGTTTTTATCGCCCTCATGGTCAAATAAAGTTAGTTGTTGCATACGCCACCATCCTCGCCACAGTCATCAAAGAAAGTGTTTTGTTCTGGCTTTGTAGTTTCAATGTCAAACATATCAAATATAGATGGTTTGCTTTGCTTGTCTTTAATTCGCTTTTGCGCACTTTTAAAATGCGTTTTGTCTAATTCAAACATAAGAAACTCCCTTTGTGTATCCAAGGCGGCAACACCGGTTGACCCGCTCCCTCCAAAACCATCGAACACAACCCCCCCCCGTGGGCAAAATGTGTTTATTAACTTAATTAACAAAGGTAGGGGCTTTTGGCAGCTATGTATTAAATCTTGCACCTTAGCACAATGAATAACATCGCTTATAGCAACATTAGGTGGGGTGGGTTTGCCTTTTAGTAATAAATACATAGGCTCATATTGTGGGCGTGTATAATAACCTAAGCCAAAGTTGTTTTTAACCCAAATAGGCATTGACTTAATTTCAAAAGGTGTTTTCTTGATAGCCCTTTCAAAAGCTGGAATTGTTGACCAACCCATAAAGGTAATTGCAAAACTATCATTTTTTAAAATACGGTAACACTCGGTAAAATAATCAGTTAGCAATTGGTCAAACTCTTCATCACTTAGGTTATCATTTAAAATAACCTCAAACTTTTCTTGCCTATGTTGTGAACTAAAATTTATGTTATAGGGTGGGTCGGTTAAAATAAAATCCACACACTCGCCGGGTAAGGTTCTTGTTGCCGTAATACAATCATCGTTATAAATGTTGTTTGTTTCGTAATTACCCAGCATCATAGGACCACACCTCGCATAATTCTTATACCTAAATCGTAAAGGCTACGGGTGTATGAATAACTTTTGTCAATCTTGTGGGATATTGTTTTCCAACCATAGCCTAAAAATATCCTATACTCGCAAACTTGCTTAATGGCAAAATTACTTTCTAGTGATGGTGTTGTTTTAATTACTGCCAAAAAACGCTCGAGATCCAACTGGATGCCAAACAATATTTGCTCAAGTTCTATTTGCTTTGTTTCTAATTCCTCCAACCTTTCTAAAAAGTGCTCTATGTAAGATCCGTGGTTGTTTGATTTTGGCATACCATCATTGGCACCGGTTTTAGGAAAGCCACCCAACTCTCGCAATTCTTGTTGTTTTAGAATACAAGACCTAATATCGCTTTTGGTTTTGTAGTAATTTTTTAAAGTTGTATTAAAATCCATTTTTCCCTCCTATATACCTAATGCTCTATTGCGAAAAACACTAATGGCATATTTATATTTATTTTTTATATCAAAAGGCTTTGAGTCCACTACATCGAAACACTCAATTATTAAATCTTTAACTGCCTCCGCATCTCGAGCAAAAATGTTAATCATGTCATATAGCACTTTTTCTGTTTGTAGTGTTGCATTTCCGTTTTTTATGTTAGGCTCATAACTCATTTTTTCAAATAGTGCTTTAAGCCTTTCAATATACCCACCAAAACCATAATCCTGCTTTTCCAAATCGTCCAATTTTTCATTTAAAATTTCCAAATAATAAATCGAACCATCCGACCGACCATTGGTTGTTAGTTCGTTAGAATTAACAACTTTATTTAATTTAATTTTATTATTGTCTAGTCTAGTCTTATTTAATTGATTTGGTAGGTCAGTGCTAAGCAAGTCGCTAGCATTTGCTAAGTTTTTGCTATCATTATCATTAGCATTTGCTAAATCATTGCTAACACTTTGCTTATTTTTTGCTTTCGCCTTGCCACCTTTTGAGCCATTTTCTTTTAATTTTTTAATAAGTTCATTTTTGTTTTTTAGACTTTCAATTATCCATAAAGCTGTATATTTTTGATCCTCAAAGTCAAACAAATTATAGTTACTTAAAATATCTAAAAGCATATCGCTTTCGCAATGCAAATCATAGGCTATTGCAGGTATAGTATTGTCTAAAATAAAGCCATCTTGCTCAAACATGATTTCAACTAAGGACCAATAAGCACCATAGCCCAAAAGTCCATATTTTCGTCTAATATCAAGCACATTGGGGGATGTTCTAGTATAAAAGTCATGTCTAAAATATTGTTTAGCCATTTAACACCTCCTAATTTTCAAATGGATCGTCATCATCCTGTGTTATAATTGTGTCAATGTTTTCTGGCGTTGGCTCAACAATTACTGCTTGGGCTTGCGGTGCCGGTTCGTGTTCATGATCGTTGTTTTCAACAAATGTAGGGTTTAAGTTTTCATCTAGGATTGCATCATCTGCCTCTAGTGCTTTTTGCAATTCAATGCTCATAATGCCCCATTTGCTTATTAACTGCCTTAGTAAAGTTTTGTAAGCCATGCCATCAAAGTCCTTATACCAAAAGCTGCTATATTTCCACATATCGCTATCTGGCACTTTGCCTTGCTCAATTCTCTCAAGCGTTTTCATGTCAAAAGCTGCGGAATATTTATCGGCGTGTGCTAACATTTTCTTTTTGGACCAGTAAATTGTTTTTTGAAAACCGTTGTGATATTCAAACATGGCGTAATAGCCAATAGTTTTTGTTTTTTCACGCACCTCGTCATCTTCAATTAAATTAACTTGGATTTCCTCTTCTAATGGGTTGTAACGAATTAACTCACCCTCTTTAATTGAAATAACATTTATTTTTTTGTAATAGCCGGAGCGTATAGCAAGTTGTATATAACCCTTGTAGCCAAGCACAAATGTTGCAGTTACCGTGTTGGGTTCGCCGTTTTTGCCTTTTTTCTTAAATGGCACCATGTAATACTGCCCAAGTTGTGGGCTAGGGCTTAGGTTTAAACTTTCGCCCAAAAGTGCGGCACTTAAAATTGTTGCGTGTGTGCATGTCATAAGTTGTTCGTTGGTGCTAACTGCACTCATAATTGATGTAACAAACCTTTGTCCATTCTTACCACCAACAACATTGTTAATCATGTTCTTAATAGCATCTTGTGCTAAGAAAGCGCTAAAAGGTTGTTTTTGTGTTTGTGCAACCAATCCGGGTTGCTTAGTTGTTGTTAAATTTCCCATAAATGTTTACCTCCTACTTTACGGAACCGTATTTGATTTGATTTTGTGTTAAAAATTCTTTAATTGCCTGTAATTGTTCTTTTGTTGCCCAAACCCTAAAATCCACTTGTTTTAGTTCGTTATCTGCTTGGGTAGGGGTAACACTAGGCTCTTGTGGTTTTGGTTGTTCTGGGGCTTGTTTTGTGGCTAATTCGGCAAGTTTCTTTTCGCTTTCCTCAAGCCTTGTTTTTTCTTGCAAGGTAGCCGCAAGGTCAAAAGTTCTTAAATAGTAATCTTTAAGGTGCATTTCTTGCTTAAACCCTAACGATGCTATTACTTGTAAATCTTGGTTTACTTTTGCAATAAATGTAATAATGTCTTCTTGCCACTTTTTATCGGTGTAGCCAAGGTTTAACCATTGGTCACTAAACACTTTATCAATGTTTATTAAGTCCTTTAAATCGCCAATGTTCTCATTCCAAAAACCAACAATTTTAACCCTCTTTTCATCTTTTTGTTTGTTTTCAAAGGCTTTAACTTGGCTGTCAATGGTTTGTGTGCTTTCATCAATAAGGCTTATAATTTCTTTTACTTGTCCCTCAAACTTTTCATAAGGTTGCAAGTAGGTTTTTTTTATACGCTTGCGTTCATCATCAATGGCATCTTTTAATTTGTTTAAGGTAGCCCTATCCGTTTTGGCAATTGGTAACTCTTTGTCCGAGTAAACAATTGTTTTGTAGTGTTCTAATTGTGGTTTAATTTTGCTAATAAGTTCTGTATTATTAAACTCAATTAACTTTGGTATTAACTCCTCAATGGGAGTTTTTAAAACTAATTCCAACATAAAATGTTGCTCCTTTATTTATTTTTTAGGTTTTGCAAGGGCTATACCGCCCTTGCGATTTTAAGATTATAGACAGAAACCGAGGCGGGGCGCATTGGTGGTGTAGGCGTTGCTGCCGGTGACGTAACCCGTGCAGCTGATACTGCAGAAACAGGTGCTGGCGCCACTGTAAGGGGAACGAAGCCAATTCCATCTATTGCACTCAATTTTACTTGGGTCTTTTTTAAACAAGTCGTATTGTTTACCCTCGCCGGTAAAGGACTCTTCTGTTGTGCCTTTAATTTCTTTCTCGCTAAGTAAAAACAATCTGTCAATAGATGTTTTAAGGGTGCTTTTGTTTTCGCCGATGCTAGTTTTCTTTTTAACTGGCACAATGGCATCTCTTAACTCTTGTGGTAATAGTTCTAAAAATCTAGGCATTGCAATGTTGCGCATAGCGCTTTCATGCCAACCACCCTTGTTTGTCCATTCTTTATTCATTGGAAAATCGCCAAGTGGTGTTTTTTTTAAAATAAATGATACATTGGCTTTTGTGCCATCTTCCTTTGTGTCATGTTTAAAGCCAGTAACTACAATTGTTACTTTCTCACCCGGATAAAGTTCAATTTCTTTTGTCGCTCCAAGCCCTAAGGTTTCTTTTGCGTTTTCGCTTTTGCAAATGTTAATAAAGTCTTGCAATGTAATGTTGTTAAAATTTTTATAAGTTAATGTTGTCATATTTTTAATCCTCCTTAAATTTGTGGTAGCAACCTTGGTGGTCGCACCTTTTCTATGACATTTTTTTGCCAAAATTCTATTTCTTTACTTATTAAGTAATCGATATCCTCTTGGCACTGCTCTCGTGTGAAATAATAATGCTTAGTTGTTAACTTGATATTGCCATCGCCAAAATCGTATTTTATTTGGGCTTTAAGCCACACAAACTCCAGCTCGCTATCGGTTGCAAAGTATTGTAAAAGTTGTATATAGTAATTTTCTGGCACTTGGTCATCCCATTTCTCTTTGTGCATTGAGTTTAAAATTTCAGTTGTTTTAATTTCTAATGCACCCTTTTTGCCAGTTAATTTATGAACCAAGTCATTATCACGAGTGCAGTATATAAATGGATACTTATCGTTATAATGCACTGCATAATTAGTGTTATGGGTAAGTTCATACTCTGGGTAATCTAGGGCAAATAGTTTTGATAGTAACTCCTCGGCTTGGTTGCCATAAATTATGTATGGCTTGTTGTCAATGTCCTCGGGCTTTCTAATACCTACCTTTTCCTCCCATAGTTCCATATTTGACTTGTAAGGGTTCTTACCTATAACTGCACTTGCCTCACTACCTCCAATGCCTTTACCACGGCTTTTAAGCCAATTTTCTTTGGTGTTATATACAGTTACCACGGTTAAACACCTCGTTAATTTCGCCATTCTCATCAGTCGCCTCACCACTTTCTAATAAATTCATTAAGTATCTTATGTCGTCGCTAATTTGATACAATGTACTCATTAATTTGCTCCTTTTAAATTGCAAAGTGCAATGATTTGATTAACTAATTTATCTGCGTTTTTTTCAGA
>CALNBM010000020.1 GCA_937874195.1 uncultured Clostridia bacterium
AGAAGTTTAACTGTTTTAGAATCTGCAACAACTTTAAGAATGTTACTACCTTTACTTGTTTTATTTTGTTCAAAAGTATATATTTATAGACAATACTCATAAAAAAATTGCATTTCAAATAAAAGGTAATTTACAGGTATATGCTTTTAGAGACTTAATTAACTATGAAGTTTTTGAAGATGGAAGCAGTAGAATTTCTGGAAACTTAGGTGGTGCAATTGTGGGTAGCGTTCTTATGGGTACAACTGGGGCTATTTTAGGTTCTAGTTTAGGACAAACGCAAGAAAAATTTATTGATAGCCTTGAGTTAAGAATTAGAGTTAATGATTTTAAAACACCTGAATTTGTTTATAAACTAATTAACGGCAGAACATTTACTTATACTCGCATGTATAAAAAAACAGCTGAGCAATTAAGGGCTATAATTGCAGACTTAGAATATATATCAAATATAAACAAATTAGATAAGGAGCAAGATAATGCAAACACCTAAAACTCTTGGCGAACGAATTTCGCTAGTAATGAAAAAAAGAGGCTTAAACCAAACTCAACTTGCAGAAAGACTTGGGGTTGTACCTAGTTATATTAGCAAAGCAATTAAAGGAGAATTAATGCCAACCGCCGATAAACTGATTCAGATATCGGAAATTTTACGAACCACCACTGATTACTTACTCGGAATAGTAAGTGATGGCATACCTTTTTATTCTGATTATTTCAACGGACAAGAACTTAGAATAACCCTAAATTTAGGTCTATCCCCTACAACTCACTTCGCCATATACTCAAAATGGAATACTCTGTCTAGCATTAATAAAGATGATTTGCTTATTTTTAAACACTTTATAGGCATTTCTGGGGGCAATATTGTTTTAGTAAATAAACAACAAAGGGAGTTGCTATTAGGTCGCTTATGGGACAACATTTTGACTTTCGAAAATGGCGATAAACCAATAGATATTAGCGATAATAAAACATATAAAGTTGTAGGTCGCCTAGAAAAAACAATTAGGAGTTTTAAATAGTGGCAAGTTATTATCGTAGTGAATACTACTGCTCTGTTTGCAAAATCATTAACAAAAGAAAGAAATGTCCACATTGTGGAAATACAAAAACTGATGGTCGTGGAACTTGGGGTGTTAGGTTTAGAACTGTTGAGAATAATGTAAATATAAATAAAAATATTTCTGGTTTAAGTACAAAAGCAGAAGCAGAACAAAAAATGTACAAATATATAGAACAAAATAAAAACTTAACCGAAAAGGATATTGTAATTTTTCCAACCATAAATGATGTATTTTATACCATTTTGGAACGCAAAAAACAAACAACAAAAGAAAGTTCGTGGTCTGAATATGAATTAAGATATATCGACAGAATAAAACCCATGTTTGGTGATAAAATAATTAATGAATTAAATTTAGAAGAATTAAAAAATTGGCAAACCGAGTTAGATAAATATTCTTACAATTATAAAACAAAGATAAAATCTATCCTAAACAATATTTTAAATTACTCCAAAGAAAAATATAATACTCAAAATTTATTGTTAGAACTTCCTAAATTTAAAAAGATTGCAGTTAAGCAAGAAATGAGTATTTGGACAGAGATAGAGTTTGTGCAATTTATAAATAGCGTTGAAGATTTAATGTATAAGTGTATGTTTAGCACTCTTTATTTATGTGGATTAAGAAAAGGCGAATTAATAGCTTTAAAAATAAAAGACTTAGACTTAGCAAATCAAACTTTAAAGATTGATAAAACATTTTCACGAGTTTCGTATAAAAACAAACTTGGTAAAACTTGTTCTAAGTATCTTCTTGGCACACCTAAAAGTATAAACGGATACAGAACTATTTTACTGCCTGAAAATCTAACTAAGTTATTAAAAGAATATATGGATTATAAAATACTTAATAAAAAACACTCGGAGAACGACTATTTGTTTGGTGGCGATGACTTCGTAAAGTATACAACCTTAGACAATCACTTTAAAAAATATATTAAACTTTCAGGTGTTAAAAAAATAAGAATGCATGATTTAAGACACTCACATGTAAGTTTGGTTATAAATAAGCACATAGTTTCAGATAAGTATGCTAATGCAATGCACCTAGTAATGATAATAGCGAAAAGAATAGGCGATGCACCTGAACAAATATTTAAAGTTTATGGACATTTATTTCCAAATCAACAAGAATCAATTATGGACTCAATAAATATAGTGATTTAATAAATTTTAATTAAAATTAATAATAAAAAGCAAAAAACCATTGACAGCAAAAAATAAGTATGATAGTATTTAACAGTTGCATAATAGCAATTAGTTTTGGAACAGTTTCGGAACAAAAAAACGGACTGAGAAAAACAAGGGCGAATAATAGCGGCGAAAATGTGTGCTTTAATCAAAAAAAGTCATAAAAACATGTTTCTAGTTGCATTAAAGTATATCGATTTACAGCACTTGCATTCCCATCGCCCGCTCCATTGTGTAAAAAACGGCTTTATAAGGTCGTTTCTTTT
>CALNBM010000021.1 GCA_937874195.1 uncultured Clostridia bacterium
GGAGATGGAAACAGAAAAAAGTTGCGGTAATCCCGCATACCTGCAGGAATACCGCAACTTTTTTCTGTTTCCATCTCCGTCCACACAACCTTTGCTTTATCATATTAAAGAGTTAAGCAAAATTAATGGCGAGTTACGACCGGGCATAATTCATCGCCTAGATAAAGACACATCTGGCATATTGCTTGTTGCAAAAAACGATTTAGCACATGTTGAACTTAGCCGTCAAATTGCGGAGCACAACTGCAAAAGATATTATAAAGCGTTATGTGAACAGCCTTTAAAAATTCAAGAGGGCGAGGTAATAACACAAATTGGCAGACACCCTAAAAATCGATTAAAGATGGCAGTGTTAGAACAGGGCGGTAAACTTGCCCACACAAAATATAAACTAATTAAAAATTACACTAATTACAGTTTTTTGGAATGTGAACTTATAACAGGCCGAACGCACCAAATTCGTGTGCATCTAGCACATATTAATCATGCCGTAGTGGGCGATAAACTATACAACACAAAGCCATGCAAGTTAAAGTTAGAAGGGCAACTCCTTCATGCATATAAATTAGAATTTAAGCATCCTGCCACACTCACACAAATGGTTTTTGAGTGTGACTTGCCAGAATACTTTGAAAAAGTATTAAAAATAATTAATTAATATATAATATATAAATACTTTGCAAAAAAATGTTTTTTTGATAAAATAAGAGAGTAATAAGGAGAAAAATTATGAACAATAATGCAAAAATGAAACAATTATTAAGCTTTTTAGCGTTTGTATCGCTCATTATGGTAGGTTTGGCGCTAATCATATCATACATCTTTAAAAATAATGGCGGGATTAGTGAGAGTTTGAATTTAATTGCTAATGTTCTTTCATATATCATTGTTATTAGCACTGCTTATCATTATGTTAGAAGTAAAAGAAATATGTGGTATGTGGTTACATGGGGAATAGCAGTTGCTTTAATTGTGTTGTTCCTAGTATTAAATGTGATTTAATTTTCCGTGAATCTAAATGAAAAAAAATATTATTGATTTTTTTAAAAACAAGCTTAATTCTGCAATAGTTATAGCTATCGCTTTAATTGTTTTGTTTTACTTGCTTATGCCACTTTGGGTAGGATTTAATGTTAGTTTTGTTGTGTTATCTGCTATTCTTTGTTTTTTATTTGCCACAAAACTAATTATTAAAAGCAAAAGCTTAAATTTTAACAATGGCGATGAAAAGAAAATTAAAAGTGCAAAAAACGAATTAATCTTTTTTGCTGTGTTATTAATATTTTTAGGTGCCTATATTCTTTATCAATTGCTTTTAGGTGCTTAAAGCAATATAAAATTATGCATTGTATGGTGCATTTTTTTATTTTTATTGCAATAAACTATAATAGGTGTTAAAAAGTATCTAACACTCACAAAAAAAATCGACAAAGTTCTTTTACTTCTTGAGTTTTTTTACAAAATTCCAGTTCGTTAATAATGCTCGTTGATTTATAATTTAGGAGTTCAAACAGTTTGAAGTTTTTAATAATCTATAAAAAATACATTTATTTAAGTTTATGTGCGGTACTATGTATGGTTTTGCTGTCATTTGAAATGTATGGCATGCCGGCTGCTTCTGTGTTTTTTGGTTACGCACCTCGCCTTGTTCCCATCTATTCGGTGGCAACAGAAGAAAAAAAAGTTGCAATATCTTTTGATTCTGCGTGGGGAGCGGATAAAACAGAGCGAATCGTTGCGGTTTTAAAAGAGTATAAAGTTGACGCAACATTTTTCTTAGTGGGTTTTTGGGTGGAGAAGTATCCCGAAATGGTCAAAATGCTTCAAGACCAAGGTATTGAAATCGGCACCCATTCCAACACTCATCCCGATTTAACTAAACTTTCTGGCGAACAAATTAAGTTGGAATTAGAAACAAGTATAAACAGCATTAAGGAAATAACAGGGGAAGAGGTTAAACTCTTCCGTGCGCCATTTGGTGCATATAACAACAATCTTTTAACAATCACAGAGAATATGGGTATAAAAACAATTCAATGGGATGTGGATACTCTCGACTGGAAAGGATTAAGTGGGTTAAAAATATGCGAAAGAGTTATGGCACGAGTGAAAAACGGTTCTATAATCTTATGCCACAATAATGCTGACCACATCTTAGACGCTCTGCCGGCAATGTTGATAGCATTAAAAAATGCGGGTTATGAAGTAACTTCAATAGGAAATCTAATTTACGACAGCAATTATACCATTGACAACAATGGCACGCAACACAAACGGTAAAATGTATATAAAAACTAAAGGGGTAAATGAAAAATGAATTATGATATAACAAACAATAAAGCTGTTGTGTGTGGTGAAATTGGTAGCGAATTGGTATTCAGCCACGAAATGTTTGGTGAAAAATTTTATGAGTTTAATTTAAAGGTGTCCAGACTATCGGATAGTTTTGATATAATTCCTATAACGGTGTCCGAGCGTTTGCTAGAAGATAGAAGCCTGCAAATGGGCGATACTATTAAAATTAACGGACAATTTAGAAGTTATAACAAATTAGAAAATGAAAAATCTAAATTAATGTTAACAATGTTTCTGCGTGAGTTTTTGGATAACACTACAGATAGTGAAACAGTCAACCAAATCGAAATAGTGGGGTATGTTTGCAAAGATCCTATATATAGAACAACTCCCTTTAATCGTGAAATATGCGATGTGCTGTTAGCAGTAAATAGAAATTATGGTAAAAGTGATTATATTCCTTGCATTGCATGGGGAAGAAATGCTCGGTTCGTGAAAGACTTTAATGTGGGCGAAAAAATAAAGGTGTTAGGCAGAATTCAAAGTAGGGAATACCAAAAAAAATTAGAAGATGAAGTGGTAACCAGAACAGCCTATGAGGTTTCGTTGTCGCGGATATCGAAGTTGAGCGATGAGCAGTTTGAGCAAACGAATATGGCAATTAATTAAATACTTTTATTTATATATTAAAAGCGGTTTAAACCGCTTTTTTTGTGACCGCATGCTAAAAAATAGTTTGGAGGTTCACTCGTTATCACTTGTCACTCAGTAGTTTTCCGTTTCCTGTTGCTCGTGATATTTATTAAAGTTTTTGGGTATTATCATTTAGAGTTTGACTAATATTAAAAAACAAAAATATGCATCAAAAACTTATCGGTTTGATTTATAACGAGTGGAAAATAATAATGATAAACTTAAAAAAAATATTAAAGAAAAAAAATAAAAAAGAAAATAAGGAATTTAGAAATTAGTAATTATAAATAAAAAAAACGGGACAAGCTTTTTTAGTTATAATATGTATATATTACAGTGATTAATAAAAACAGACTAAGTATGAAAAAGATTACACCACAAGAAAGATAAAAAAAGTATAAAACAATTGAACTATAATTAAATATTAAAACAAATAAAGAAATTTTGACTAAATTAAATCAAGTTAAATAAACAAGGTTTAAAAAAATTAATAAAAATAACGAAAATATTTATAAAGAATTTAAAATTTTACTAAAATGCTTACAATTGTAGTTTTTTTTAAAAGTTACTTTGACTTTAAAATATAAGTAGAAACTAAAATATGAAAAACTGCATTGAAAAAAAACTCATAATTATGTTTAAAATGAGCAAAAAGCATGGTAGTGTGCGTGTGACTATTTTCACCAAAATACAGGTTTTTTAATTGACAACATAGGCAAAAGCACATATAATTAAGGCTAAGGAGAAACGAAAAATGTGTTAAAGGAAAAAGCAGTTGTTGTTGCAGATTTTGGTTCATCAAAAATAAATGTGTATGCAGGTATGTCTAATGCTTATAATAATCTTAATATTATTTCCAAGTGTGAACAGGAATATGAAGGATTTATAAGCGGAAAATTTATTGAGATTGAGAAAGTGGGTAAAGCCTTTTTATCAGCAATAAATATCATTCAAGCGAATTTGAACCAGAAAATAACTAAAATCTTTGTTGGAGTACCTAGTGAATTTTGCTTTTTAACCACAAATGATTATAGTTTAAATTTTAAAATCAAAACAAAAATTCTTCAAAAACAACTTGATTTTTTATTTAATCAAAACCTTGCAAAAAGTCTACAAGGCAAAACATTAATAAATAAGTCTGCCATAAGTTATAAAATAGATGGAAAAAGCACTATTCATCCTTTAAGCAAGCAAGCAAAATTGCTGGAGGCTAGAGTTTGTGAAGTATACGCAGAAAATTATTTTATTAATCTTCTTAGAAAAATTGTTGAAAATTTAAATATCGAACTGGAATTTCTTTCCACAACACTTGCACAAGGAAACTATCTTCTAGATAATGAGCAAAAACAAAATGGTGTGGTGTTGGTAGATTGTGGATTTTCTTCCACAAGTGTGAGTTATCACTTGGGAGAGGGGTTAACAAACCTTAAAAGTTTCTCACTGGGTGGCGGGCATATAACAAGTGATTTGCAAGAAATATTAAATTTGCCATACGCTCAAGCAGAGCAATTAAAACAAAAACTTATTTTAACAATTAAACCATCGCCTTTAGATGTTTACACTTTAAATATTTTAGAAAATGCAGTGGAAATTTCCGTTAAAACAGTGAACGATATAGCACTTGCTAGAATTGAAGTTATTGCAAATGCTATTAATAAATGCTTGCAAGCTTTTGAAAATAAAATAGCAGACGATAAAGAAGTATATATAACTGGTGGAGGACTAGCATATTTAAAAGGAATTAAAAATTATTTGTCAAAAATTCTGAAAAGAAAAATTATTATCCTTGCGCCACCGCCGATGCAATTTAACAGACCACATTTGTCTAGCATGATTAGTTTATTACATGTGGCAATAAACAGTTGATAATCTTTAAAAAAAACAAATGTACGCAAAATCTAATTAAATTATAAAATATCATTTCAAATTTTCAATTTTTTGATTTATTATAAATATGACATAGATTGTCTATACTTAAACAATTTTTTTAAAAAACAATTGTTAAGAATAGTAAATAATATTCATTAATTTCAAAACACCATTTCCAAACTTGCTAATTAAGGAGAATTTATAATATGAATGAAAACTATCAAGAAGAAGAGGTTTTCCGTCCAGTATGCAACATTAAAGTTGTTGGTGTGGGTGGAGGCGGAAACAATGCTGTTAACAGAATGGTGGTCGCGGGCATAAAAAGTGCTGAGTTCGTTGCCGTGAACACAGACAAACAAGCACTTTTAATGAGTAAAGCAAAACATAGAATCCAAATTGGCGAAAAGCTAACAGGGGGAAAGGGTGCAGGTTCCGAGCCAGATATTGGCAGGCGTGCAGCAGAAGAAAGCAAAGAGTTGCTGGCACAAATGCTCGAAGATACTGACCTTGTGTTTATAACAGCAGGTATGGGTGGCGGAACAGGAACGGGTGCGGCACCAATAATTGCGAAACTTGCTAAAGGTATGGGTATTTTAACGATTGCGGTTGTAACAACACCATTTGGTTTTGAAGGCAGACGCAGGATGGAAAATGCTGAAGTTGGCTTAAAAGAATTAAAAGAAGCGGTAGACACATTAGTTGTTGTGCAAAATGAAAAACTGTTAAAAATTGTTCCAAAAGGCACACCTATTGTGGAAGCTTTCCGCACAGCTGATGATGTGCTTAGGCAAGGTATCCAAGGTGTGAGTGATTTAATTGTAACACCAAGCCTTATTAATTTGGATTTTGCCGATGTTAAAACAACCATGCAAGACAAAGGTTTTGCACACATGGGGCTGGGTAAAGGCAGAGGAGATAACCGAACAGTTGAAGCAGTGCGTCAAGCAGTGTTTAGTCCGCTTTTGGAAACAACTATTGAAGGCGCAACGGGTATAATTCTTAACATTAAAGGCGGTATGGACTTAACACTTGATGAAGTTTATGAAGCGGCAGAACTTGTTAAAGAAGTTGTTGATCCAAGTTGTAACATTATTTTTGGTAGCGGGATAGACACTAATATGAGCGATGAAGTTGAGATAACCGTTATTGCAACCGGTTTTAACAGTGTGTATGACCAAGAGGAAGAAGAGGAAGAAGTGAGTGTGCAACAAACTTCGTTTGAGAACTATCATGAAGAAGTTAACCAAGAAGAAGAGGAACCGGAAACAAGTATTGTGCAACTGGAAGAATCGGATATTCCGCCGTTTATTAGAAACCGCATGAAACGCCGTTAAAACAGGCAAAATCAAAAGACGCAATAACTCTCTGGTTATTCACGAACTTAGTTATTTATAATTATAAATTTCTTTGTTTTTTAAAATAACCGAGCATCGTTATACAGCTTTTTATTTAAAGCGTGTTGGCTGTATGTATTTGAATTTTGGCTATATATAAAAAAAATCAAACAATTTTTACCGCAGTCATGTATGCTAATACTTCCTGCTTAAAAATTGTTTTTTTATTGCTCTAATTTCCAATCAAAGAACCCAAAAAAGGCTTGAAATATAGTTAGTATGTTTTACTTTATTGTTTTTTTATTCCAATGCTAAAAACCAAAAACTTTGAAAAAAGTTTGATAGTTTTTTTTCATTTCTTTATTATTTAATTATATCCAAAGGCTTTAAAAAATAGGTGTCATAACAACTTTTTGTTATTTTTTTTTGTTATTCATAGTGTGCTATATAAAGGCTGGTATTAGCGTTTTTTAGCCGTTAAAAAAAGTGGAGGATTTTGAAATAAATTGCAAAATATCATAAGAAAAAAGTTGTAATACAATAAAAATCTAAAATTGATATTATCTTACATTTTTTTGTGACAGATAAAAAACCATACAATAATAAAATATATTTAATGGAAGTTTATATTGAATATGTGATAATTGATAATTTAATTATTGACCTTATTATTCTTTTTATAACTGCTAAGATATTAAAGTTAAAAATAAAAAAAAGAATAATATTTTTAAGTGCAATAATTGGAACTGCGTTTGCAGTAGTTATGCCACTTATATCAATAAATTTCTATTTACTGACTTTGTTAAAATTAATAGTTGGCTTTCTTATGATAATAATTTTAAAATCATACGCAAACTTTTTAGAAATGACTGCAACATTTTTAGTTTTAATTATGGTTACTTTTATGCTAGGCGGTGTTTGTTATTCCATTTTATCACTATCAGGAGGGGTGGTGCATCCTCAAAATTTGATAATTTTTGGTTTTGAGTCGCCGATAAGTATCTTTTTGCTTATAATTTGTTTTTTTGTTTTTCTGTTTTTAAAAATTTTGAACTTTATTCAGCATAAAACTGCTATAACAACTTATATATATAAAATAAAGATAAGCATTAATAATAAAGAGTTTGAGTTAAATGCATTATTAGATACTGCTAACGAATTATTTGATGAAAACAACAGGCCGGTTATTGTGTTATCGCAAAATTACTATAAAAAAATTGTTAACTCAACTAATTTAAAACCCACAGAATATCTGCAAGTTCATAGTGTTACGACACTAGCAAATTTAATTGCTTTTGAAGTTGATAGCTTAGAGATAATGGATAAAAACATTAAAAAAATGCCCGCAAAGTTTGCCGTGTCACAAGTTTCCTTTGAAAATTATGATTGTTTGTTAAATAAAGCAATATTTTATTAATTATATTAGGAGGTAATATGTTTAAAAAAATATTAAAACTAATTAAAAAGATTTTCTTTTTCGAATTTTTTTCCCGTTCAAAAAAAGTAAACTACATTGGCACAGGAAATACGCTGCCAAAAGCGTTAAAAGCAAGCGAAGAAAAAGAGTTAGTTGCAAAGTTATCATTTGATGATGCTAAGCAAAAACTTATTGAACATAACTTGCGATTAGTTATTTATGTGGCAAAAAAATTTGAAAACACTTCCGTTGAAATGGAGGATTTAATTAGTATTGGTAGCATTGGCTTAATTAAAGCTATTAATTCCTTTAAAGGTGATAAGAATATAAAAATTGCAACATACGCAAGCAAATGTATTGAAAATGAAATTTTAATGTATTTACGAAAAATTAGTAAACAAAAAAAAGAAGTAAGCCTAGACGATCCCATTAGTGCCGACAATGATGGCAACGAACTTATGATAACTGATTTGATATCAAACGATGAACTGATGCCAGATTTTGAATGCGAGAAAAGAGCAGAAGTGACCGCACTTTGGCAAATTTTAGACAAACTCAACAAGCGGGAAAAAGAAATTATGATAATGCGATTTGGTTTAACTGGCCAGGAAGAAAAAACACAAAAAGAAGTGGCGGACGACCTTGGTATTAGTCAAAGTTATATAAGTAGGCTAGAAAAAAAGATATTACTAAGAATTAAAAAAGAAATATTGAAACTAGCGTAAGTAAAAACATAACCGCTAAAAATGATTAACTTATTTCGAAACTTCCACAGAATACTTATTTTACACTAAATTATTAGTGACAGAGTCAAAAAAAACTATTTAAATAAAATAATAATTTTTATTAAAATAATATAAATTTCTCTAAATATTTCACATTATAAACCTACATACTAAAACTAAAGGAGTAGGTTTTTATGAGCAGAAAAGTTGAAATAACAGGTGTAAACACAGCAACCTTGCCAAAGTTAACAGGTGTGGAACAGGCGGAATTAATGCGTAGAGTGAAGACGGGTGATAAAAAGGCGCGCGAGGAATTTGCCGTTGCAAATATGAGATTAGTGCTTAGTGTGGTGCAACGCTTTCATTCTCGTGGAGGCAATGCAGATGATGTTTTTCAGGTTGGTTGCATAGGGCTTATGAAAGCAATAGATAATTTTGATGTAACGCTAAATGTGAAATTCAGCACTTATGCCGTGCCTATGATAATTGGAGAAATAAAGCGATTTTTGCGGGATAATAATTCTATTCGGGTTAGTCGTAGTCTTCGTGATATTGCTTATAAGGCATTAAAAGCAAAAGAAGAACTAATTAAAAACAACGCTAAAGAACCTACTATTTCTGATATTGCAGAATATTTAGAAATACCTATTCGAGATGTATCCGTGGCTTTAGAAGCAATAAGCGAACCAATTAGCCTATATGATCCTGTGTATAATGATGGTGACGACACCATTCATCTTGTTGATCAACTTAGCGTTTCCGAAGATAAAGAAGATAATTGGTTAGAAAAACTAAACTTAATGGACGCACTTAGAAAATTATCGTCTAGAGAAAAACAAATTATGACTCTTAGATATTTTGTTGGAAAAACACAAATGGAAGTTTCCGATGAAATAGGGATTAGTCAGGCGCAAGTTAGCAGGTTAGAAAAAAATGCTATAAACGAAATAAAAAAATCGTTTTGAAAATAATAAATTATTACATTGATTCATGTTAACGAAAATGTTAAATATTGTAAGCAATTTAAACAATGACCTTTAAAAAAAACAGTATGTGTCCAACTTTGCACCCACTGAATTTATTTGTATTGTTATAAGTTGATTTGTTTAATGTTTGAGCACTTCGTACTTGTTACTATCCTTTCCAAGCAAAAATTAGTATAGTATTAGTATAGTATTAACAATATTAGTATTAATGTGCAGTTAGGTCGTGAATTGCTGTCTCGTGTTTATCGTTTTTTAAACTATAAAAATATTAATCATTATTATTTTTTTAAGAATTTTGAAGTAAAATTGAATAATTTGACGGATTTTAGCAAAAGATAATAACACAAGGATATAAGAACATTTTTCTAATTTTATGGTAGCGTTTAATTAGTTTGTTCGTGGATACAGTGTGGAATAATATCTTTCGTGTTTTAGTTTTTTTTAACTTCACATTATAGTAAATAAATATTAACATCCACACTGTTCCCATCCTTGGTTTATAGGAGGTGAAATTATGGCTAGGTCAAAAGCTTCTTCAAAGGCTAAAGGTAAAGCTAGAGGAAAGGCTAACGCAAAAGCATCTAGTAGCAATAGCAACAATGCTTGTTAGTTTATGCCTAGAAGCATGTACGAACTAATATTTTGTAAGGTAATTAGTTTATTAGTTAAGCTTAAATTTCATGCAAAAGCGCTCGTCTTTTTAAAGAAGAGTGCTTTTTCTTTGTAAAGTAAGCCACACGCTATGAAAAGTTTTATACACTTAAAATAAAAACCAAAAAATGTTGTTTTGTTTATGAATAAAATATTTGAGTTTTTAAAAATGGAATTTTGAAAAATACCATGTTATTATTTAAAAACACGATAGAAATTTTAAAAAACCGTTTACAAAAAAAATTTTCTATGATATACTTATTTTAAGTTAATGAATCATGAAAGAGGGCGCGGCTCTTTTTTTAATGAAAACAAACTATTTATATTGACTATATTTTAACTATATGTTAAAATAGCCGCGGATTTTAAGGAGATAATAATGAGAGAAAATATTATTTTAGAATGCACAACTTGCAAAAACAGAAATTATTCCAGCCAAAAAAATAGAAAAAATAATCCTGAAAGAATTGAATTTAGGAAGTTTTGTCCTTTTTGCAAAACACACACTGCACATAAAGAAACAAAATAAGCAAACTAAAAGAGTTATGAAAAAAATAAGGGGTGCATAAAATATGGCTAAAAAGAAAAAACAAAATCAAATGAAAAAAGTTGATACTAAACAGCCTTTGGTGGAAGAACCTATTGAGCTGGAAGAAACTCCAACTAAAAAAGAAACAAAAAAAGCACCAAAAGCTAAAAAAGATAAAAAAGAAAGAAAGAATCTTTCTAAAAAATTTAAAGAAGTTTCAAGTGAACTTAAAAAAGTTTCTTGGCCGTCACTTTCAAAAGTAGTTAGGTCAACTGGTGTTGTTTTGCTAGTTGTTATAATTTGCACGGTAGTACTACTTGGAATTGATACTTTATTGAAATATGGATTATATGACTTAATTATGCCAAAAGGCTAAAAAGTTTAGAAGGAAATAATATGGTAAAAAAGATTAAAGAAGAAAAAACAGAGCGAAAAGTTGATAAAAGCAAAGCAACTCCTTCTAAAAATGAAAATGTTAATAAAGAAACCGTGGCAGTTAAAGAAAGCGAAGTTATACTACAAAATAGTGTTGAAAAAATAGAAGATGTTGAAATTACTGCAAAAGAAGTTGAACTTAACGCAGAAGAACAAGCCCAAGAAGAGTATGAAAGTTTAAGAGCAGAAGCAAAATGGTATGTTCTACACACTTTTTCTTCATACGAAAATGTTGCAAAAGAAAACTTAGAAATAGTTGTTGATAAATATAATTTGCAAAACCGTGTTTTCGATATCATTATTCCTATGGAAGATGTTATGGAAGAAAAAAATGGTAAGCGCAAAATTGTCAGCAGAAAACTTATACCGGGGTATATCATTGTTAAAATGATTTACGGTGATGATATCTGGCACGCAATCACAAGAACTCGTGGCATAACGGGGTTTGTTGGACCAAAAGGGCGTCCACTTGCGTTAACTACTGATGAAATAAGAAAAATGAAACTGGAAAAAGTTGAAGTTGTAAACATTGATGTTGCAGTGGGCGACAAGGTGGAAGTGTTAGAGGGCGCGTTATATGGTTTCGTTGGTGAGATAATCTCATTAGATATTGTCGCTAATAAATGCAGAGTTTTGGTTGAAATGTTTGGTAGGGAAACGCCGGTTGATTTGACTTTGGAGCAAATTCGTAAACTAAACCAATAAAACTTTCATAAAGGCGCTAAACAGCGTGCCAACTTAGTTATTTTTGTTTAGATAACCCTCGTTATCACTTGTCAAAATATTTGTCAAAACGATTATGAAAGTTATAATTAATGTATGATAGAGAAACTAGTTAACATGTGAGTATTCATCAAATAAATTTCGTTTCTCGTCTATACAGTTTATAAAAAAATTATTAACAAATATAACTTGTAAAAATCAGCCTTTACGGTTATAAAAGTTTACAATTAATGTATGTTTAAAAATTCGTCATTCAAGTTTGTGTCTTAATATTTATCAATTTTAAAAAATTATTTTAAATAAACCACAAAAAAATATTTTTTAGTGTTTATTATATATAAGTTATGTTAAAATAACTATGGGCGAAAAGTCCAAAAGTGGGAGAAATGTAAATTTTATAATGCATTTTGCTTACACCACAAAATTGCCAAGTGATTTGGCAGGAGGAAAAAATATGGCAGAAAAAAAAATAAAGGCAGTTGTTAAATTACAATTACCAGCAGGAAAAGCAACAGCAGGCCCGCCAGTTGGTTCATCCTTAGGTCCTCAAGGAATTAATATTCCAGCGTTCACAAAGGATTTCAATGAAAAAACGGCTAGCCAAGAAGGATTAACTATTCCAGTTATTGTAACTATTTACCAAGATAGATCTTTTGAATTTATTATGAAAACACCACCAGCAGCAGTTTTAATTAAAAAAGCTATCTCAATTCCAAAGGGTGCGGATAACTCAATAAAAAACATAGTTGGAAAGATTACAAAAGAACAAATAAAGAGTATCGCAGAAATTAAAATGCCAGACTTAAATGCAGATTCTATCGAAAGTGCAATGAAAATAATCGAAGGAACTTGCAGAAGTATGGGAGTAACAGTTACAGATTAATCGTGGGAGAATAAAAATCTTTTTAATTTATTCGTTTAACACCACAAAAAGGAAAAATTATGAAACAAGGAAAAAGATATGCAGAATCTGCATCATTAGTTGATAAAACTAAGCTATATTCTGTAAAAGAAGCAATGGATTTAGTGCTTAAAACAGCAAGTGCAAAATTTGATGAAACCATTGAACTTCACACTCGTTTGGGTGTGGATGGCAGAAATGCCGACCAACAAGTGCGCGGGGTTGTTATTCTTCCGCACGGAACAGGTAGAATTGTTAAAGTGTTAGTTATTGCTAAAGGCGATAATGCAACTATCGCAGAAAAATCAGGGGCAGACTTTATTGGAGCAGAAGACATGATTGCTAAAATTCAAGGTGGTTGGACAGATTTTGATGCGTGTATTGCAACACCTGATATGATGGGACTACTCGGCAAAGTTGCAAAAATTTTAGGACCAAAAGGTTTGATGCCAAATCCAAAGAGTGGTACTGTAACCACCGATGTGAAAAAAGCTATCAACGATATTAAAGCAGGTAAAGTGGAATATCGTTTAGATAAAAGCAACATTATCCATGTTAGAATTGGTAAAGTATCATTTGGTGCAGAAAAATTAATTGTAAACTACCAAACTGTGATTGATGCAATTATTAAAGCAAAACCAGCAGCAGCAAAAGGCACATATATTAAAAGCATTAACATAAGTTCAACTATGGGACCGGGCATTAAAATTGATGCAAAAAATTAATTAATTAAAAAAAGAATTTAAAAATATTTTAAGTTCTTTTTTTATGTCACCTTGTGCCCTAATATAATTTTAAGCAAAACCATGATAAAAAAAATTTTATGGATAAATAATTTAATTTTTTATATTAAAACATGCATTTAAATTTCTATTACATTTTCCTTAAATTAAATAAAATTTTTATATTTAAAAAACGCACAATTTCTATAATTAACAATATTACTAAGAAAAAAAATAAAAATAAATTTATGTCATAAAAATTTGAGATTGCCTTTTATAGTATGATATATTATTTTAATAGCAACTTTTTTTTAATATATTAAAAGTTTATAAGTAAACTTAATAAGCATAAAAAGTACGAACAACGCAAAAAAAAACGCAAGTAAAAAGCATTTTAAAATATAGAAAGTTTATGATATAATTTTTTAACCGACAAGAAAAGCCACTTGTGACTGTTTCTTAAATTTTAGGTGTTTGTCTAACAGATTTTAAGAAAATTTATTATCATGCTTGTTGGTTAATAAAAGAGAGTGTTAAAACTAATAGAAAGCCACTTGCTTTCATAAATAAAAATTTTTCAAAAAAAATTGCTAGTAAAGGAAAAGATATGCAGATTATAGGTTTTATTAAAAATTCATTTATAGATTTTCCCACACTTATTTCCAGTGTTATCTTCACACCTGGTTGTGTGCTTGATTGTTGGTATTGTCACAACAGAGAGATAATTCATCAAAGGGAAGGTATATACCAAGAAGAAAGCATTTTAGAGTTTTTAGATGAACGAAAAGAATTTTTAGATGGTGTTGTTATAAGTGGTGGCGAACCAACTATGCAAGAGGATTTGCCGACTTTTATTAAAAAAGTGCGAGTCCTTGGTTTAAAGGTAAAGTTAGATACCAGCGGAACAAATTATGAAATGTTGAAAAGTTTGATAGATGATAACTTATTAGACTACATAGCAATGGATATTAAAGCATCTTTTGATACTTATAGAAAAATTACCTCTATCACAGATGAGCAAATGAAAAGCGTTAAAAAAAGCATCAAACTTATAAAAAATAGTGGTTTGCCTTACGAATTTCGTACAACTTTTGCACCAAATCTAACGGTTGATAACATAACAACCTTACTTACGGAGTGTGCACCGATAAAAAATTATTCACTGCAAGCCTATAAAAGACCATCAAATATAATAGAATCAAAGTTAAAAGAACATAAGCTTAGTGATTACAAAAAAATTAAAGATTTTGCACTAAAAAATAAGCTAGTAGAAAGTTTTAATATTAAAAATATGGATTTTTAAGCATGATTAAATTCGCAGGGGTTTTACTAACTTTAATTGCAGAATAGCAGATTTTAAAGTATACTAATGAAAATGTTAACTTACTCAAAATTAAAGGAGAGAAAATTAACATGAAAAAAAGCATTTGCATTTTTGGTTTAGCCAGTGGCTTTTCAAAAAATGTTGCACAAAGAATATCAAACAAGTTAGAGATGCATTTTGCATGCGTTGAAGACTTAATTGAGTTTGACCTTATCAATCCAAGCGAGGTTAAAAAAATTTGCGGAGCAGAATATTTAAAAAAAATTGAACGAAAAAAAGTTAAAGAAGCAACTTCATTTGAAAACACTATAGTATATTTAAGATTTGCACTTTTAAACGATGAATTAAATTTTAAACATTTAAAAAACACTTGCGTTATGGTTTACATAGCATTAAACGAAGACAGTTATGAAAAAAAAATTAGCCGTGATAAATTAAGCAAACTCGAAAAAATACTTAGTTTGGGTGTTTTTAAAGATAGAGATACATTATTAAAAAATCGTGCCGATATTGTAGTAGATTGTTCCAACACATTACCAGAAAAATCTGCAACTCGTGTTAAAAATGCTATATTTAATTATTATGAGGAGAGAATATGACCATTGACGATAAAGTAATTAATAACATTCGTTTGCTTTCATGTGCAATGATATCAAACGCAAAAAGCGGGCACTCGGGAATTGCGCTAGGCGCAGCACCGATTTTATACTCGCTTTATGGCAAGCAAATGAATGTTTTGCCAAACGAACCAAATAATTTTTTTAGAGATAGATTTGTGTTATCTGCGGGGCATGGAAGTAGTCTTTTATATGCCACACTTCACACACTAGGTTTTCCTGTATCTAAAAATGATTTAATGAGTTTTAGAAAATTAGATGGTTTACCGGGGCATCCTGAACTAAACGAAAAAGTTGGCGTAGATTGTTCCACAGGTCCGCTTGGACAAGGCGTTGCAGTTGCTGTTGGAATGGCTTTAGCGGAAAAGATGCTAGAAGAAAAATTTAATAAGCCAGATATAAAAATCATTGATAATAAAATATACACGCTTGTGGGCGAGGGCTGTTTAATGGAAGGAGTTTCATTTGAAGCACTTTCACTTGCCGGCAATTTAAAATTAAATAATTTAATAGTTATTTATGATTGTAATTTAATTTCACTTGATAGTTCCACTACTAAAACTTTTAACATTGATATTAAACTTTATATGAAAAGTTTAGGATTTGAAGTGTTTGAAGTTATGGATGGAAATGATTTTGTTGGAATAAATAAAGCGCTTTCCATGGCTAAAAAATGCGGTAAGCCTGCTTTTGTTATTGTGAACACTAAAATTGGTTTTTTAAGCGATTACGAAAATAGCAACATAGCACATGGTTTGGTTTTAAATACCGAGCAACTAGAAAATTTAAAAAATAAGCTTAAAATAAATGCTATTGACAATTTTGAACTTGAAAAAGAAGTTTTGTTGCAATTAGAAATTGCAAAAGCCCGCTTTTCGTTTATTACAAATAATTTTGATAAAAAAAATAAGCAGTATAAAAGATTATATCCAAAAGATGCTGCCGCATTAAATAATTTTATTAGTGGAAACTATAAAATTGATTATAAAAAGGCGTTTGATTATTCTAAAAGTAATGACAATTTAAGTTCGCGTGAAATGGGTGGGGTGATTTTAAACGAGTTTGCAAAGTTAGACAATAGCATAATTGGCGGAACAGCAGATGTTTCGTCTAGCACCAAAGCTTATATTAATGATGGTGGGCAGTTTCAAATCGATTCGCCTAATGCAAGGAATATTTTATATGGCGTACGCGAATTTGCCATGTCGTGTATGTCGGCAGGATTATCTCTTTATGGTTTCAAACCTTTTGCTAGCACATTTTTGGTATTTAGTGATTATATGAAAAATAGTATTCGATTAAATTCACTTATGGGCGCAGGCGTAATTTATATTTTTTCTCATGACAGCATTATGGTGGGGGAAGACGGACCTACTCATCAACCGGTGGAACAAATTGAGTCTTTACGACTAATACCTAACTTAAATGTTTATCGGCCATGTTGCTTTAAAGAGTGTTTAGAAAGTTATTCGCAAGCATTTTCTAACAACTCACCATCGGCAATAATATTATCACGCCAACAATTAGTACCTATTGAAAACGCAAACTTTAAAGATATTGAAAAAGGCGGATATATAATCTCCGCAGAGGGCAAAGGCAAGTTACACGCTGTGATAATTGCAACGGGAAGTGAAGTAAAATTAGCCGTTCAAGCACAAGAATTACTTAAAAACAAAAAAATTAATGTACGAGTTGTTAGTATGTTTTGTGAAGAAGTGTTTAGTACTCAAACAAAAAGTTATATATCCGGCGTACTTGGGAACTTGCCAACAGTTGTAGTTGAAGCAGGTAGTACCAAAGGCTGGTATAAATATGCTCAAACAGTGGTGGGAGTGGACGAATTTGGCGGTAGTACAAAAGGCGAAGAATTGTATGAAAAATTCGGAATCACAGTTGAGCGAGTTATAAACGCCGTTAAAGAAGTTATAAACAAAGTTAAATAGATTTAAGTTGGAAGTTAAAATTTTTATTTTTTGTAATAAAAATTGTTTGAAACATGTTGACTTTAAAATAACTATAAAAAACTTGCTAACCAAAGCAAGTTTTTTTAACTTTTATATATTAAGTTAAACTGTGTGTTAGTCGTGAACTTTTTTTAGTGTTTTGATTTCAATTATTATATATAAAAATAATTTACTTATTTAATGTAGAATAAAAACCTTTAACGATGTCAATTACATTGTTCTTAATTAGCCGATACTAATGCTCACATTGATTTTTAACAAAAACTATATTTTGTACTTTGTAGTCAAAATTTGTTGCAATTTAGCATTAATTGTCATCAATGTTCCAAAATATTCATTTAATATTATATGAAGTTTTGTAAACCCAAAAATAAGTTTATAGATTTTTTAAAATTTTTTTGGAGGATATTTTCCACTCAATTAATTATTTATTGGATACTGTTAGCACTTGCAATTTTAGTGGGAATATTAACCGCATCTTCTTTCACAGCTACTATTAAAATAACCATGCTTTCTGATAAAGTGTTTTTATCGTTTATAAGTCTAAAATCGTCTTTTTGGGGGTTGTTTTTTGGATATTTAATATTTTATTCTATTTCATTTTATTTTGGTGTGTTTTTATATAAAACGATATATATTATAATTCAAGTTGTGTTGCTTGTTTGTTTTGGATACTTGCTCGGCTTTGATATTATCATAGCATGTTCCACTTTTACTGTGTTGTCTATCATTTTATATTTGGTTTTTTATGTGCTATGCAAACTGTCAATTCTTGCGATTTTAAGTGTTGTTTTTGCTATTAGTTTTAAAAAGTGTCAAGAAAACAAAAAGTTTTGCAATTTTTGTTTTATTAATTTTTTTGGGCTTAATTTAAAGCAAGTGTATATTGCTTTAAATGTGTTGCTTATTGTTGTCATTATTATTCTTAGTGTGCTTTGTGGTGTGTTTAATTTTACGCAAATTGCGTGAAATATAAAAAATCTTATGAATAATTAAAGAAATATTATAAACAATAATAGTATGACATTTACAATTATATCAAGAGCGTTAATAATATACGCAATAGTATTATTTATATTGCGAGTAATGGGCAAAAGGCAAGTCGGCACAATGCAACCTTATGAGTTAGTTATAACTTTAATTATTGCTGATCTTGCAACTATTCCTATGGCGGACACTGCACTGCCGTTAATTCATGGAATCATACCATTATTAGTTCTTTGTTGTGTGCATTTTTTGCTTGGTTTTTTAGAACGCAAAAGCATATTACTTAGAAAATTTATTAATGGAAAACCAGTTATTCTTATCACACCTGAAGGTGTGGACTATGGAAAGTTAAAAGAATGCAATATGAATTTTAATGATTTGCAGGATGCTCTTAGAGAAACGGGTTATTTTAATTTTAGCGAAGTGCTTTATGCGATTTTACAATCAAACGGAAAGTTATCCGTTCTTCCGCGTTCAAACGAAGCACCAATAAAACCAAAAGATATGGGTATAGAAGCAGAGCAGGCAAGTCTGCCGATTATAATTTTAACAAAAGGCAAGTTGATAAAAGAAAATATAATTTATACCAAAGTAGATGAAAATTTTTTAAAAAAACAATTTAAAAAAGCCGGCTTTGAATCTTTTAAAGATATAATGGTAGCCACGATTTCTAGTGACGGAACAATGTATGTGCAAGGTAGAACGGGCAAATTTCAAACACTTGAATCGGATTTTAGCGGGAGCTGGTAATGAGAAGAGGTATTTATATTCTTATTATAACTGTTTTTTTGCTAACACTCGCTATTTTTGAATATGTTGCAGTTGTAAATATTTTAAACACAATGAAGGAATCAGTGTCAAACATACGGCAACAGTATTATGAAAATGCGGCAAATATCACGGTTTTGAAAGACGATGTAACGGAAATAAAAGATTATTGGCTTGATAGAGAAAGTGCAATCTGCCTTATGTTTAATCATAAAGACTTAGATGATATTTCCAATACCTTAACTAAACTTGTTATTTATACAGAAAATAATGACTACTATAATGCTAGTGTTGAAGTTGGCTTGTTAGACGAATACATGAAACATAGTGATCATAAAATGAGTTTTAGCATTCATAATATTTTATAGCGGTAAATTATAGAAATATTTATGTGTTTTTAATTATTTAATTTTTGAGAGTAAAAATATTTATCGCAGATAGCTTGTAGTTGGTGATAAAACTCTAAAATGACTTTTTGCATTATATTTTGCTTAAAATATTTTTTTGCTTGCGGATTTTAATTGTATATTTTCTGCAACAAGCATTACTCTTACACTATTATATTTGATTACACTTTATACTTTTATATATGGGTGCTTAATGTGAATTAAAATAAGTAGATTAAAAAAATTTATAAATACTGTTGCGCAAAGTTTGCCTTGTTAACAGGAAAATCACTGATAGTTTAATATATATAAAAAAAGGGAAATTATTAAAATTTGAATGGTTTATTTTGTTTTAAGTATTTAGTTATATGAGTTTCCCTTTGGACACTTTATAATCCAAATATAAAGCATTTTATAGGTACTATGCAAAATAACAAAAAGTGCCAAAATAATTAATAAAACAATAAAATAAGTATGTTGTTTTTATCATAAAGCATATGTAGTGTGACGATACAATAGCATGTATTGTCAAAATGCTATGCTATTTTGTCTTGAACAGGTTTTGCTTTATTTTTAATCTTATTGTAGCAAGCAAAATAAACAGTTTTAATATCATATAAATTAAACGCCATAAGCAAAGATAAATAAGCAACAACTGCAACAGTGCTGGCAAGTCCAAGGGCAATAATAGAAGGAAAAACAATGCTTAATATATTAAAAGAGTAGTTTGTTAGCATGCTTATAGGAATGGTTAAAAGAGCAAGCAACAGCATATTTTTAAAATATTTTTGTTTTATTGGAATATTCTTTTTTATTATAATAAAGTTTAAATATGCTGAAATTGCAGCACTTGAACCCATGCCAAAAATAATGGAATGAATACCAATTAAGGTTGGTAGAAATAAAATTGATGCGAACAAAAAAATACTAGAAATTATATAAATCCAAAAACATTTGAATTCTAAACCAAGTGCGTTTAATATAGTTGATGTTAAATGAGTTATATTCATAGGTAGCATAATCCAGCAAGCATAAGACAAATATGTTCCTGCAGCTTTACTATTAAATATTAGTTCACAAATAGGCTCTCCAAGTGCTGCAAAAACAGGCATAACTAAAAAAGTTAAAATTATAGCAAAATTCATAGATGTGTTTATTTCATTATTTAACTCGTCATATTTTTTTTCTTTATGTAACACCGCCACGCGCGGAATTAAGGCGGTGGAAAGGGCGGCAATAAAGGTGCCGGGAATACTAATAAGAGGAAGTGTCATGCCCACCATTATACCAAGTACTGAAAGTGCCTGATCGATTTTAAATCCAATAGAAACAAGTTTTAAAGGAATTATTGTTGACACAATAGGTACAACTATACTACCGCCCAGCCTAACTGCAGTGATAGGAACAGAACTTGCTATAACGGGCTTAAAATGTTTTTTCGGCGACGATAATCTTCCGCCAATTTTAAAATATATAAATATTCCAATTATAGTGCTTATAACAGCGGCAACCGAAAAACCCACTCCAGCATGAAGAGGGCTAGCTGAACTATATAAATAAAGCATTATAAACATGCTTATTCCCATTCTTAATATTTGCTCAATTAGTTCAACAACACTTGCTTGCAAATATTTTTCTCTGCCATACATATATCCTCTAAAAGAAGTGTAAACACCTGTGGAAATAATAGCAGGAAGCAGAATGAGTAGGACTTTATAAATTAATTCATGTGTGAATAGTTTGTCAAAAAAAGGCTTGGCAATAATAATAAATAAAACAACGAGAAGTGCGGTAATTGTGGCAATAATACAACCAGCAGCAACAAATTTGCTTGCGTTATCTTTCTTTTTATCAAATGTTATAACATTTGATAAAAAGAAAGATAACG
>CALNBM010000022.1 GCA_937874195.1 uncultured Clostridia bacterium
GCCTCTCTGCCTGCCGGACGCTTAAGTAATAGAGAAATTGTTCTATATGCTACTGCATGTTTTGACAAGTCATCATAAATAATCAAAACATCACGACCGTCGTGCATAAACCCTTCGGCAATTGCTGTTGCCGAATATGGTGCAATATATTGAAGAGCGGGAGAATCTGATGCAGTGGAACATACAATTACCGTGTGAGCTAATGCGTTTGCTTGTTTAAGTGTCTGCATAACATTGCTTACACTAGATGCTTTTTGACCAATGGATACATAAACGCAAACAACATTTTTTCCTACTTGATTCAAAGCTATTTGAAACGCAATTGCAGTTTTTCCTGTTTGTCTATCGCCCAAAATTAATTCACGCTGACCTTTACCTATCGGCACCATTGAATCAATTGCAAGAATTCCAGTGTAAAGAGGTTCGTCTACCTTATCACGATCAATAATAGGTGTTGCACTTTTTTCCACCAGCCCAAACTTTTTTGTTTTTAATTTGCCTTTATCATCGATAGGTATGCCCAAAGGATTAACCACTCTTCCCAACAGTTCATCGCCAACTGGCACTTGCAAAATTTTATTGGTGGAGATTGCCAAATCACCCACTTCAACTTTTTGACTATCATCTAGCAGTATTGCTCCAGCAAAAGTTTCCAAATTCATAACAAGCGCAGGACAATTATTTTTACCAATTAAAACGAGTTCACCATATTTGCAGGTAGATAGACCTTGAATTGTTACTATTCCATCCAAAATTGAAACTACACTGCCATAAATATCCACATCGATAGAATGGTCAACAAGACTGTCAATTCTATTTTTTATAAAGTCTGGAATTTCAGAGTAGGAAAGCCCTATACTTTCTTCTATTAATATATTTTCATAATTTTTCTTTATCTTATATAGTTCGCCTGTTAGAGTGGCATCAATCAATCGGTCGCCATCAAAAATAAGCATACCTGCAATGTCTTTTTCCACTACATAAATATACTTTAATTTTTGTTTTGCTTTTTTGTTGATTCCATTCTCCAGCATTTCCTTTTGAGTGCCTGTGAGCATTATGGAGGATTTTACAACAATATTTCGCATTCTACCCTCGCCTTTACTCTTTCCAATCTTTTATTATATCTTTGATAATTTTATCATTATCATTTTTATTCACTTCTCTTTGTAAAATTTTGGACGCCATTTCGATAGCTAAATCGGGAACGATTTCACTAAGTTCTTGATTAAATTTTTTCTTTTGATTTTTTGCATCAGTTTTAGCTTTTTCTATGATAAGTGTGGCATCTTCCTTTGCCTTATCTATAATTTCAGCGCCCTCTTTTTCCGCTTTAATTTTAGCACTATTTATTATATTCACTTCATCAACTTGTGCTTTTTTGATAACCTGCGCCATTTTGTTTTTATTTTCTTCTATCTCTTCCAATAATTTATCACGATCGTTTAACGCTTGTGTAAAATTATTACGCCTCTCGTAAATTATTTTTTTAACAGGTTTATATAGTAAAAATGACATAGCTATAAAAAGCACGCACAGGTTAATCATGTGCAATAAAATTTCGCCTACGGATAGACCAAAAAAACCAGTACTCAAAAGACTTGACATCTTACTCTCCTTATAAAACTATTAACATTATAGCAATTAAAAGTGCATAAATTGCTATTGTTTCGATAAAAGCTAGTCCTATCATTAATGCACCGCGTATTTTCTTTTCCGCACTTGGTTGTCTACTGATTGAGTCTACCGTTTTTGAAATGGATATTCCCATTGCAACTGCACACCCAATGCCTACAATAGCGAAAACCAAACCTGCTGAAATTCCTTGTAATTCTGTTGCTAATAATTGTGAAAACATTGTCATAATATTCTTCCTTTTTTTATTTATTTTTAATTTACTTTTTTGTTTGTATTGTATTTTAATGTGATACTTTTTTACTCTTTCTCATTAGTGTTGATATACCATATCTAAGTGTGAATTTCTACTGCTTCGGAAACAAATACTGTGGAAAGCGTGGCAAATAAATACGCCTGAATAAGCGCATGAAATAGCGTGGTGATTACTGAAACCACCGCAGGTAAAACAATGCTTGTATAAAGTGAACTATATATAAGTTGAATAATTATATATCCACTTGTTATTGCTCCAAAAAGCCTGAGACTAAGTGAAAGAGGTACTGCAGCATCGGTCACAATGTTTATAGGATTAAATAATCTCTTAGCGCGTTTTATGATTCCAAATTGTCTAATGCCAGATATATTTATTATTATAAATGTCATAAGCCCAAAAGCGACGCATGCATTAATACTTGAAAAAGTTGGCGTGAAACCTAATAGTTCAGCAAGAGTTGTAATGGATATAAATGCAGCTGATGTGAAAACATATGGTCCAACAAAATTAGCATGCTTATGCACACTTTCAATAGTTGTTGTATCAAAATATGTTACCATATATTCAAGGAAAATTTGCAATTTCCCCGGCGTTTTGCATCGTTTAAATTTTGGAATAAAAAACACCCGGATGATACTTGCAAAGAAAATAATTACGAGCATAAATATGTATGCAGTAACCAAACCGGGAGATAATTTAAATCCTAGAAAGTCCATTTTATTGGGATTAAGAATGTCTCCAATAACTTGAGACAAATTGCCATCCAGCAAAAAACAAACGCTTTTGCTCATTTCCCCACCGCCACCCTTATATTACGATATTTTATAACATATTAAAACCTTCTTTGCAACTAAAAAAAGTAAGTTTTTTTAAAAACTTGAATAATTTAATTATTTAGTATTTTTTAACAAAAATATCTTTGTAAAATTTTTTTTGCTATGGAATTATAGTGAAATATGTTATGATATATCGTCTATCAAATACCTGGCGTGAACTATATTGAATTTGTGAATGAATTACTAAATTAAACTTAAATGAAGTATGCTATGCAATACGAATTAAAAGTTATCTTATTTTTGACCAACGCAGGAATAATCATATCTGCAATACTATTTGCGCTTAAAAAGAATCATTACTAACCAAACAAAGAGAAATAGCAATCGTAAATTTCGATATCAATTATCTTGCTTTTCTTTTAAATTTTGATATAATAATTTTGTTATATTTTTTTAATAAAATTTTAAATGAAAGCAGGAAAA
>CALNBM010000023.1 GCA_937874195.1 uncultured Clostridia bacterium
ATGGGGAGCTTAAATCCGAGCAGAACAAGGTCGCTGTCGAGAAGTTGGAAGAGTTTTTCGGTTGGAATTACATCAAAAAAAGTAAAGTTTTGTTTGCGTTTTTTAATTCGCTTTTCGGCATTTTTAAAATGCTCGGGGTCTAATTCAAGGCTCTTATTATAGTTATCGGGGCAATAGAGAATATGGCAAAACAGTGAAAGGCATTAAAGCGGATGAGAAAACAGCAAACCCAAAAACTGGCTATACGCCACATTGGGTAACTTGCACTGGTAAATCCAAAAAGAAAAGGAGTGCGAAAAAGAAAGTATGAGAGTAATTAACATTAGCGGAGCGGATTATTATAGCGTTTTCCCAAAGTTCGACCATACTGCTGACCGCATTATTGCAATTCAAAATAAAATTAATAAATTAAATTTTGCTAACCGACTGCCATTAATAACCACAAACGAAGTTGAAAGCATTGTTAAAGAATTTAAAGCAAAAAAGCAATTACCAACAATGTATGATGCCACTAAGCAATTTAGTTACTATCTATCAATGGCGATTATATCCCACGATAGTAAAACATTAACCCAATTATTAAATTTAAAAAAGGAGGAAACAAAAAATGCCATCACAAAAAGAACAAACAAAATTGCAGACTTTTGCCCACGCTTGTAAATTTTGCGGACAAGCGATATTGACCGATAAAGAATTTACAAGTGCCGAAGAGGCAATTGAGGATGCAACAATGGAGTGCAAATGCTTTGATGCTCACCGCTATCAGCAACGCACAACAAACATTGCCAAGTTAACCAACGCTATTAAACAAATAGCAGAATATTGCGAAAACCACGAAATTAAACTCGATGAAGACATACCGCAAATTTTGTTATTTAACGGCGTTGCAATCATTGATTACAAAATTTCAAAAGTAAGCATTGACATTGGCAATAAAAAAGTGGCTATATCCACTAACGCAAAAGGAAATATCATAATTAAATTTACATACGCCGATTGCTTAAAGTTGGAGGTGTAGTGTGGAAACAAAAAAAGTAAAAAAAATGCCACAAAGTTGTTGGACTTGCCCTTACTTGGGCGGGAAAGGTTTAAACGGCAATGTAAGATTTATCGGTGATGATGAAAACTGCTTTGTTAAACAAGGTTCGTTGGAATTACATTGTTTAAGTAAAAAAGAAAGACATCCCGACTGTCCACTTAAATTAAAAAAAATTGAGTTGGCAATTCCACCAACTCCGGCAAACAAAGAAATAAGATAAAAACCAATAAAGCCATATTGGTAAATACGGAGGTAAGTATGGCAGAAAAAACAATTTTTATAAGGATAGGGGTTGCCGCACTTCGCTCCCCTTTGGGCGAAGTTGTGGCGGATGTTCCTCTATATGTTAAAAAAAGTGATTACGATAACCAAAAAAGTAAATTACCGCAAGCCCCTTTAATTGAGGCGGCGGGACTTTTTGCCGAAAGCCACCAATAACAAGAAAATAAAAAAGGAGTAAAACCAAATGCCTAATTATAAAAAGTTATTTGCTAATAAAAACATTATGCAAAAAACAGTTTTGGAAAATGTGCAGAGAGAAGACAAGCGTGTCGACAAACCATTATTTAGCAAAATAGTTAATTATGCTTGTTTGCCAACTCCGGAACAACTCTACATAATTTGCAAAACATTGAATTGTGCTGCCATTGATATTTACACTAAAAAAGAACTTAACCTTATTAGTATTGATGGCGGTGATTCCCAAACATTAGGGGTTAACAAAGCAACACTCGCAACCCGACAACGCCGTTTAAATAAAAAAGGCGAAATTTACAATTTAACTGTTGAAATTAACCTCCAGATGGCGGAAGTTGTGAAAGCCCACTTAAAAAATTATGGTTATACAGATATGACCGATTTCATACGACAAGTTGTTCATAAATTTTATGAGCAGATTTTGAAAGAACAAAAAAACCGCAATGTGAACGAAACACAAAGCGGTTAACCAAATGCCAATTGCAAAAGCCATTGCAATGACACTTAAATATTAGCATTTTAAAACATTTAAGTCAATTAAACACTGCATTGCAATGACGGCGGCAAACGCTCAATAAAAAAAGAGTTAACAAATAGCACTTTGTTAACTCCAGAGCGGTTGATAATGAACCAACCAAACCACATTATTATAATAACATTTTTGTGGTTTAAAGTCAACCAAAAACGCCTAAATTATGTGCTAATGGCGGGCTCGTAATGAGTATTAACTTAATAACGAAAAATAAATAAGTTTAAAGTTAAAAAAAAGCCAGAACCCCGTCTGCCTGGAGCTGGGCTGCGGCAAGGGGCTGTTCCTCGCGGG
>CALNBM010000024.1 GCA_937874195.1 uncultured Clostridia bacterium
TTTGGTGCACCCATAGGGACTTGAACCCCAAACCTCTTGATCCGTAGTCTCAACACCTATACACATTATCTTGTATCTTGCGTTATATCTTGCATTGCGCCCTGTATCTTGTGTAATTTACTTTTATATTGTAGCATAAATTCTGTAATTTGTATATTTTCTTCTATCTTTTATATTGTCTGGGTGACTTTTGGGTGACTTTTTTTAAATAAATCAAAAATTTAAATATGTTTTATGTTAATTCTATAAATTTTCAAATATAGGTACATCATACTCAAGATAACGGTGGTCCTCTTTTTTTATTGGGAACAAGTTTTCTGCTATTGTACTACTAATGGGATTTCGCAGTGTGGCAATAGTTAAACCCTCAATTAGATTTCCCAAAAAGTAGCCAAATGATAAATTACTTAATTTGTAAGTTCTATACCATTTAGAAGATTCATTACATCTAGGTACACTGTCATAATAATCATCCCAATATTTAAGAAAGTAGTCCTTACCGAAACTAATATTATTTATATATCTGCCATAAGTTTGTAATGATCTTTTAATTTTATCTCCATAATCATTATTAAATTTAAATCCAATTTCATAACTAAATATTCCATTAAATATAGGAACTGATTCACCTCTTATTTCTATGTTTCTATTTATTAATCTTCCATTCTCGTGTGCTTTTTTAAATATGTTCTCAAATTCACATTTCTTTATTTTTGTTTTAACTTCAATTATTCCCAAAACACTCTCTTTTGTAACAATAACGAAATCCCCATTTTTGAAAACAACAGGATGTTTGTTATCATATATTAAAATATCAATTTGACTGGTAATCTTATTATTGCCACAAACAACAAAACCTGTTCCTACAGAAACTCCACCGGGAACCTGATTTCTAATAAAATTCATCAGAATATTTTCTTTATATCTACCTTCTTCTCCCCAATGTTTATTACCTATTAAATGTCGTACTCTATCTTTTATTGAAATTAATTCATTTGATAAAGATTCTCTAAATTTTACATTATTCATATTGTTTTCCTAAAATTTAAATTCATTATATGAAAGTACTAAAAATGTTATTGTTTATTTGTAATATATGTTTTCGAACAACATTAAATTTATTTATTTCCACGTTTAACAATATTATTTAACAAAACAGAGTCAAAGCTTTATAAAATTTCGATTTATTTTAAACTTCACTTTATTAAATTAAAATTTATTATTTTTTAATAAGATTATTTTTAATAAAACATGTTATGTAATCTGAACTTATATTGTTAGTCAAGTTTACTTATAATTTATTGTGACTTTATCTTTATGCACTTCAATTTGTTTTTTTGTGACCATATTTTTATTTGTTAACGCATACTCTTGGGAAGTATAATATTCAATTAAATATGTTTGTCCTTTGTCTGTAACCTTAACTGGAAAGGTTTGTACTATTTTACCTGTTTCAAACTGCAATTTAACATATATTGATAATTCTTGACTATAATATGCATAATTCTTTATGGAATACTTTTCAGGCAAAAACTTATAAATACCTGATAAAGCTTCAATTTTTTCGTTGCTTTTGTTAGCATAATTAGGACTACTAAAAATAATATAATTAAAATCTGTTTTTAAATTTTCTAAAAAAGTGCCGTCGGTCTTTTTTAGAAATGCATTTTCAACAGAATACATATATAGTGTATGCTGTGTTTGACTCACATCTTTTGCATTCACAAATGTAATTGATGCAATATTATTTTCTTCTATTTTTTGACACGCAGTTAAAAAGTTTAATCCTATTATAATAATAAACATTATAATTACTATACGTGATTTCATAATATACCTCATTTAATAAGGTTTTTAAAAAACAATATTTTTTATGTTATTATCCAATAAACATGTAGAAATTGTAAAAATTTAATAGTAATTTGTCCATGATGTTTTTTTTGTAGAAATCAGAACTGACTTTTTGAAAAGTAATACTTGTCTATTTCTGGTGCACCCGGAGAGATTCGAACTCCCGACCTCATCGTCCGTAGCGATGCGCTCTATCCAGCTGAGCTACGGGTGCATATTTAATTGTGAGAACATTATAACATTTTATTTTTTGTCTTGCAAGTTTATAAAAACTCTTGTGCGGGTGACTTTTGGGTGACTTTTTTTAAAGTTGGATAGGGTGAAACGCTGTATGCAGGGTGGTCTATCCTAATTATCTTCTGTATCTTGTGTAAAATCCAATATCTTTTATATTGCCCACTCTTTCCGTAGACCAACGCTCTATCCAGCTGAGCTAACGGTGCATATATTAAATTTGATGAGTAGATAATTTGTAAAATGAACTTGTCGCCATTCTCTCCGTTGGCCAACACTCTATCCAGTTGAAGCTTAAAGGTGCTTAAATATATTTTTAAAAAAATACTCCACATTCTTGAAAATTGTTATGAGTACAATTTTAGGTTACTACTAATCATAAAACAATTTGATTAAATTGTCAATAGATTTATTTTATCGTGATATAAATTAAAAATAGATTTTACTAATACCTTTTTACATACTTAAAGTAAACGATAATATCATAGGTCTATAAGTTGTTTTAAACCGTAAAATATAATAATAAATACTTAATAATAGCATATTAAAGCCAAGTTAATTTAAAGTTAGTTGTTCAATAGTTATAATTAATATCATTTTAATCAATAATAAATTAATCAATATGGTTTTGAAAATTTGTAGTAAAATGTTATATTTTATTTATAAGGAGTTTAAAATGACAAAATCAAAAAAATTAAATCTATACTTTATATTAATATCCATTTTGTTTTGCTTTTCATTATTTTTATTTGGTTGTGGCAATGAAGCAGTAAAAATTAACACTACTTATGAATCTATTCCAACAGGTTATCAGTTAGAAACCGATGAGTTTCGCGTTAGTAAAGGCTCTTCGCATATAATTCACATTTTGGCAGAACAAGGCTATAAGCTAGATGATATAATTGTAAAAGTAAATGATAGCGTTGTTAATGGATATGTATCAGCCAATATTAATGGTGAAGATGTTGAAGTAAATGATGAAACAGGCATATATTATAATCGTACTTGGACATATAAAATTAATAAAGTGGAAGTTAATACAAACATTGATGTTGACTTGTCGTTGTGCGGAATTATGCAGCGCACACTCACACTATCAGGGCTAGAAAACCAAAACGCATTTTATGCAAAAAGCATAGCAAATGATGTAAAAATTAAAACAAACTTTAATTCGAATGTAATAACAAATATAGTGCCAGTTTTTGATAATAATTTTGAAATAAATTTTGGAGATGGTATTTATTTGTTTTTAGATAATGATATTGATTTAATTATATCGAGTGAAACAGAATATTTCCCGGTGGGTTCTTTAAAGAGATATGGTGATGTTCCATATAAATATTACAAGCAACATGTATATTATTTAGGTAATATTATAGATAATACAACAGTCAGAAATCGCTACCAATCCATTGTTGACGAGAGTTATGCGCCATATAAAACTGCAAATATCTGGATTGATAGGAGTACTATCGTGTCTTTAGATTACCGTGGCGCTTCTTTAAGTAATGAAACATTAACCGTCTTAACTGGAGAGAGATTCAGTGATACTTATATGTATATAGGTGACAAAAATACTTTTCAAGAGGAAGACATATATAATAATTTAGATGCAAGTTACCTTAATGTTTTAGGGAAAAAAGCGTTTTATAGAATACATTTAAGCGCCGAATACGAAACAGCGATGGTTGAAGATATAGCAGATTTTTATTTGGTAAATAATCCTTATGTTGATATAACAAACTTAACACCAGTATCAATTAATAGAGACGAAGTATCTGCATATATAGAAATTAACAAAGCAGACATTGAGCAATTTATAAATGACGATATAGCACATGTGCTTTTAAAAACTGTTATTAAAGAAGATATTTTAAAATCTGATCTTGTTGGTTTTAAGTTAAATTATGAAAATAATGATTCCGTTACAGGCATAATGAAGGGCTCATATGCAAGTTATTATGAATATACTTCCGACACTAATATTATTTATTATTTTAAAAAATCTGTGTTTAGTGGAGATAATTCAAACCATTTAGAAATATCGATAGGTACTTCAAATATCCACGAACCATATTTTATACCAAAAATTGAATCTGTTAACTTTGTTATCACCAAATTAAATGATTCCACTTCTATTTTTGATAAGACAGTTTCTTACACAGAACCAGTATTTGCAGATTATGTAGCATTAGATGATTATGTTATCGAACTCGATGATAACGAAAAGAATGTTTTTGTTATTGATATTAAGACAAATTTTGAAAACAAAGAGACATCGCTTCATGCTATAAGTTTTGATAATTTATTTAACGATATAAATGAACTCACTCAAACAGTGTTCATAAGCAACAACATAACTGCATCAAATTGGATAGAAGTGAAGCAAGAGAATTTAACGCAATTAAATGAGTTAAATATATCAATCACCTCACCATTATATTATTATATTGTGGGCGAAGATTATAGTTCTTTACAATTTCATATTTCCTATAATGAAACTAATATTTCAAATGAGAGTATTGCAATTGATATTTTATGCAATGCAATAAATGTTGAAAAAGGCAACTCATATTATGCGATATACGCACTATATCTAGAAGCTGCGTATCTTCCAGCGGAAGTTGAATTAAGTGCGGGGTTAAACGATGAGTTGTAAGTTGTATTTAAATAACTTATAAATTCTTTTATTTTATACCAAATATTATTAAGTTATAAAAAAGTAATAATATGGAAAATTTAAATTAAAATTCAAGTGATGAACTAAAATAAAATTTAAAAACTCTAAATAGTGCGCAGGAATAAAAGTAAATTTTGTGCAATAACTATGAATTAGAAAATGATTATATTGTTATATAAAAACAGTTTAAAGCATATTATGGCAAGATAACCAAATGTAAATTTATTAAAAAGTTAATATAGCTTTATGCTATCCATATATAACGAATAAAGTAAAAATAAAGAACACCTAACAAATTTACTCTGAACCCTGTTTAGCAGACAGTTAGTAAAACACCTTATCTATGGTAATACTTAATCTTTATATCACTAGTGTAGCCTGGCCTACACTAGTGATTTTTTATAAGATGGCTCAATTCCTACACAAATTAACATAAAAACAATAACTTATTTAAGTCATTGGTGCAAAGATGACTTAAATAGAAAAACCGACTTTGTTAAAATAAAAACAAAGTCGGAAGTTTGAAATTTAAGCTTATAATAATAACTACACTTGCAGATTATTTGTTTGTACATGCGATCAAGCATAACTGACAAGCATAAAAAAAATAGTAAAAAAGGAATTGCAAGATTATATTATTTTAATCCGGTGCTTTAATTGTTATGTTTCACGTTCAAGTTTTGCCCGTACTATTTAATGTCGGAGAAAATTGTTGAAAGCTATTGCAATTATAATTATGTATGTAGTCATTACCTATCTCTATTAAAATCTTTTGTTAAAACAATAGACAAAATATCTGTTAAATTAGATGAGTTATGTATAGTATTATTCCAAATTCTTTTATTATTAAAGTTTGGCGTGGTGGGATTTAGGCATAAGGTATTACACCCGGTTTCATAAACCCATTCATCGTTTGGTCCGTCGCCTATATAATAAATGTCGCTTGGACGAATACCATTTTTATCAATAAGTTCGCTAACAAACTGTGATTTGCCTTGAAAGTCGTATTTAGTTGGAATAATGTAACTGAGTTTATTTTCATCATTATATAAAAACTTGTTTGCATTGATACTATCAAAATATTTTGCTTTATCTCCCAACACATCTTCTATAACTGTATCGATGTTTCCACTAACTATGTGAAGAGAAAAACCGTTAGATTTTAGTGTTTGCATGGTTTCGTCTATACCATCAATAAGCGTTATGTCTTTAGCTAGTTTGTCTAACAAACTTCTGTTCATATTTTGTTGTTTGAACGCCTCACAAGTCAAAACATTCCATTGTTGGTGAGTAATCTCCTCATTTATAAACTGCATATATAATTCCACATAATAAGAATTTTTATCGGTCGGATAGCCTAAATTTTGCCAAATGCTGCGCCAAATATTGGGGCTATTTCGCGTTAAGGTTTCATCAAAATCAAATACTACTGCTTTCATATTCACCTGCTTAATTTTTATTCGAATTTTATTATAGCACATAGAAATAGCAGTTTCAATAGTAAGCTTTAAAAAAAATGTATTAAAAGTAAAAAATTTTTTTTAAAAAACAATATTACCTAGTAACAAGATTTAAGTTTGAATAACAAAAATATAAGTTGACGGTCTTTTATCTATTACACATTTTTATTAAAAAATGTGCACGAAAATTTAATTAAAGTCAGATGTTAAAATTATTATTGATGTGTAATATAAAAA
>CALNBM010000025.1 GCA_937874195.1 uncultured Clostridia bacterium
CGTCAAGCCAACCTACATAACCTTTTTCAAAGTCTGCAACGGTTTTCTTTTCGTTGGTAAAAGCATTCATTCCGCCACCCGCTAGCATTCTAGTTGCAACGTCAGATGCAGTCAGTGCCGTGCTGTCTGTTAAATCAACTAAGAAAGTAGTGTTAAACAAGAATGCTTGTCTTGCATCTGCTGGGTAATAGCCAGCGTATAGCCTGCTATCTCCCTTGCTTACCTTAGCATTAGACAATTTAAACGCACGAATTGCAGCAGTTCTATTAGTAGCATCGTATGTGTAAATTTCTAAAGCCTTTTTAACCTCTGCCGCAGTTGGTGTGTCGCTAAAGCTATCCATAAAAAATGAATAAAGCTGTGAAGCAAATGTGTAACCGTTAATATTAATTGCTATGTCTTGCTCAATTTGATTCTTACAAATCTGCTCAAACCCCTCGTCTAAACTAGCAGCATTAGTTCCCTCAACTTCATCCTCTGAAATTGCAATATTGCTATCATATCGTTTTAAAATGTCTATTGTAAATCGCTTAGACAATACATGCTTGCGTTGTCCTGTAGTACTATCTGGCCTGTTGTTTTGGTTTGCCCACGCGCCGTTAGAACTAGCGCCACGCATTCTAAACCTATTGTTTAGCGGGATAGGTACGTAAATATCTATCATTGCCGCATTTGTTTGTTCTGGTGTAACAAATCTGTCACTAATTCCAAAACCATTTTTGTGCAAAATATCTTGGTATAAGTTTTTATACACTGTTCTAGAAACCAGCCTTGCAACTTGCTGGTTGTTTAAATTAAATAATCCCATATTATTTTCTCCTTTTTTAGGCTATAGGTTGCCAACCATCAATTTGTATTTTTGGACTAAAAAAGCAAGTCATTGTAACTTGCTGGTTAAACTAATTATTAAAATTACTTTTTTTATTTATGAAAACTCAAGTCCAATGCGTCGTCATAAAGTTTGTTTACCTTAACGGAACCTGCTGGCTTGGCTGAGTAGCCAAACGCGCCTTCCACTTTGGTTTTAAGCTTAGAGTTCTCCGCTTGCAGTGCTGTAATTTTAGCCTGCTGTGCTTCGATTATTTGCTCGAAATCCACTGGGAGTTCTTCCCCAGTTTCATCGTCTGTAACGTTCGTAGCCGTTTCTTCCCCTTGCTTATGCATTGTTGGTATATCGCTCATTGTTTGCACAGCAGGTTCTTCTACAACTTTTTCTTCGTCCATAGCAGGTTCTTCTTCTGCATTATCTTCAGGCGTTTCTACTTCTTCTTCGCTTACAGGTTCTTGTTCTTCTTCCTGTTGCTCGTCAGCAACTGGTTCAGGTTCTTCCTCAGTGGTTTCTATTTCTGCTTCTTCGCCTGTTTCTTCGTCGACTTCCTCAGTTTCATTCAGCACTTCGTTTTCATCTTCTATAGGTTCATTTTCCAAAACTTCAGAAACTTCTTCACTCGCTTCTTCTGCATCTTCGGCTTCTAACAACGCTTTAATTTCTTCCATTTCTTTAAACAAACCATTAAGCCGTTCTTTTAGGTTGTTTGTTTTTTCCATTAATACCTCCTTAATGTTTTTTTATTTCCTATGCCGCCATCTCCGTACACTATGGGCTCTCCACCAGCTCTGTATTATACAGTTAGTGCCTTTACTTAAGGCATATTTTTTCAGATTCTTGCGTTTCTTTTTATAAATTCTTTAGACTTTTCATTGTTTGAGTTCAAAATGTTCATATTTGCAAATTCTTTATAAGATAAATTCTTATTGTTTTTGTTGTTATATTCTTCATGTGCTTTTTTTCTTTTATTTAAAATGTCCATAGCCTTTCCCCAATCATTATCTATTTTTTGTATGTCCCACAAATTCGCGTTAGCTGCTTCTTCCTTCTTATAACCACCATTTTCTGTGGCATTTGGTCTATGTTTAGCCATCATCTTCTTTGCCTCTTCTAAACTTTCAAAAGGTCCTGCATTTGATGATTCATATTCATTAAAATATTTACCATTTGGCGCTTGGACAATGTGATATTTCATTCCATTATCATCCATATAGTTCCCAACAATCTTATCTCCGTCAATATTGTTAGAAGGCTTATAATTATTATAGCTTTCTTTATACTTAGAATATAAATCCAGATTGTCAACATCAACTCCCGCTTCTTTAACATCACTTAACTTTTCTCGCATAGACCTTTCAAAATCTTCTTTGCTTTTCAAAGGCTTACCCAATGAAGCGTCTGCTACTCCTAAATCTCCAGCATTGTCATGGCCATACTTTACAGCCATTTCATGGTCTTTGTTTTTGTTGCTGGTTTTCTGTTCCATCTTTGGTTTGTCAGTTTTCTTTCTAAAAGTCTGCTCCATTGCTTCTTCCACGGTTTGTCCATCGGCTATAAAAACGGGCGTGCCTTTAATTGTTTTCCACTCCCCGCCTCACCGCTACCGCCATATTGTTTTTTAAATTTTTCACTCATTCTTTTGTCTCCTTTTATTTTTATAAGTTTCAAATTCTTCCATACTTGTCTTGCTCTTGTATTCTTTCTAAAACCGCATCTATTGTTTTGTCTTGTTCGTATCTTGCTCGCCGTTCTGGGAATGTTAAGTTATAAGGGTTACGAAGCACCATCATAACAGCGTACTGTAAAGCGTCTGTGCAATCGTTTGGTATTGTTGGGTCAATTTTCTTGTTTTGCAAATATCTTAATGCTTTAATTTGTTCTACAAGTTTTTTGTTGCTATATTGCGGACTAAACTTGTCCACATTAACAACTGTTAAAACACCGTTGGCAAACGCAGCATTAATTAAATCTAACTGCTCCTCTTTCCCTTGCTTATCCGTATAAGCAAATAACCTAACATTCCGCCACCTCATGTAGTTTTTATCCGTAGCAGCAATAACGCTCATTTGTCTATACATTCCGCTAGCACTGTCAAAAGAAAAAATAATAGGTATGTTTCTTTCTGGGTTAAATTTTGCTTGTATGTAATCAAGGTAGTTAATAATAATTTGGCAACGCTCTGTCAACGCTGGCTTAACTGTCATTTCTTTGCAACTAATATAAACGCCCTCCTGTGCTCTTAGTAAGCCGTTGTTGTGCACTGTAAGTGCTGTGGTAGCAATAGCATCTTGGCTTTCTGCATCGTCCACACCAATAATGATTGAGTTTATAAAAGCACCAATTCCTAGTTTCTTATCGGATTCTATTAACACTCGCCTGTCAATGTAATGTTTACTTTCAATAAACGAATGGAAAACTGTTTCCCAACCCGCCGCGTCTAAGTCACCTAGGTAGATTTGTCTATACGAAATAGGGTCATTCTTTTCTAAGTCCTCTATCTCGTGCAACAACGCCTTAGGTATCCACTCTATAATATCTTTGTAGGTTGGCTTTAAAGTCACCCATTCACTGTCTTTTAACTTTGCTTCGTAAAACTCCGTGAACCACATTGCTGCTCTATCTGGGTTGCCTGCCAGTATAACCTTACTATGTCCTGCTTTCATTTGTCGAAGAAATGTGGATAAGCAATTTAGCAGTATATCTTTGTTGTGAAGTTTTTGCACCTCGTCCATAATAAACAAACTAACTGGGCGTATAAGTTTCTTGCCTTTTGTCGTGTTAACGTTATAGTGACCTGTTGTTTGCACGGCATAAGAGCGTATTTGATTTTTATGCCCTTTCTTGTAAATACTCTTTGCAGATATAACCCACTCGTCATTTTCATTGAGATTTTCGCTTTCTAAAAATGATTGAAATTCACTAAGCACTCCCTCGCCCGCGTTGCTTAAGCTATCTACTCCAACGCAGACATCATATTCAGGAAATAGCATGTAATAAAGCAAAATGATACGACCAAGCCCAGATGATTTCCATGATGTTCTAGGCGAATACCAAAGGTTCTTCTTGCACCACTCGTCATTCAGGTCATAAAAAGATGGCTCATAGATAACTGGTACTTCAATTTCTAATTCCATAAAAATTATCCATCATC
>CALNBM010000026.1 GCA_937874195.1 uncultured Clostridia bacterium
GCCTAAGTGACTGGAGTTCAGACGTGTGCTCTTCCGATCTCTTGACGCCATACCTTTTCACTTTGTGGTTGAACACCACCTCTTGCGCAAAAAACTGCAACTGCACCATCTAAAACTTTTAAGCTTCGTTCAACTTCAACTGTAAAGTCCACGTGCCCCGGGGTGTCAATAATATTAATTTGATGGTCTTTCCAAAAACATGTTGTGGCAGCACTTGTGATTGTGATACCTCTTTCTTGCTCTTGAACCATCCAGTCCATTGTTGCTTCACCTTCATGAACTTCTCCAATCTTATGAAGTTTTCCGGTGTAGAACAATATTCGTTCACTGGTGGTGGTTTTGCCGGCATCAATATGTGCCATTATCCCCACATTTCTAAATTTTTCTATAGCTACTTTTCTTGGCATAATATAAATATCTCCTAATTTTACCAACGATAATGTGCGAAAGCTTTATTAGATTCAGCCATTCTATGCACATCATCTTTCTTCTTGAACGCTCCACCAGTGCTGTTATAAGCATCCATAATTTCATTTGCAAGTTTTTCTTGCATACTTCTTTCGTTTCTTTTGTTTGAATGTATGACCAACCATCTTATGGCAAGTGTTTGTTGCCTTGCTGGTCTAACTTCAATAGGAACTTGAAAGTTTGAACCTCCTACTCTTCTTGCTTTAGTTTCAAGCAACGGTTTAATGTTGTTTAAAGCTTGCATAAAGTAGTCATTAGGTTCAACACCAAGTTTTTCTTTAATAATATCAAATGCGCCATAAACGATATTTTGAGCAATCGCTTTTTTACCATCTACCATAATTTGATTAATAAGTTTTGTTATAACTTTATTACCAAATCTTGGGTCAGGCAAGACATCTCGTTTTGGCACTCCCGCTCTTCTTGGCATATTTTCTCCTTTAATAATAAACTGATTTTTATTTATAGTATTCTTTAATTACTATAAAATAATAGAAACAAGTGATAAAAGAAAAGTAAATTACTTATTCTTTTTAGTGCCATACTTAGATCTAGATTGTTTCCTCTTTGCCACTCCAGCAGCGTCCATAGTTCCACGAACAATATGATATCTAACACCCGGTAAATCACGAACTCTTCCGCCACGAATTAGCACAACACTATGTTCTTGAAGATTATGACCTTCGCCGGGGATATAAACTGTTCCTTCTTCACTGTTAGACAATCGCACTCTTGCAATTTTTCTAAGCGCTGAATTGGGTTTTTTAGGAGAAGTTGTTGTAACCGACAAACAAACCCCTCTTTTTTGAGGATTTTCTTCTAAAATAGGAACATTAGACTTTGCTGCTATTTGTTTTCTGCCTTTTCTTACTAGTTGATTAATTGTAGGCATTATTTCCTCCTAATAAATTTAAAAAAGTAATTTTTAATATCTTTAGTTCCTTTTGGCTTACTTTTTTACTTACTAAAGATATCCGTACTCCTTAAAAATCTTTCAACCCAAAGCTTAAGTTTTCGGTTTCTCACTTCGCACAATTTTTGTATTACACCGTGAGTCAGTCAATAGTTTTTTAAAAATTTTCACACCATATTTCAAAAAACCATTTTTCTTATAGCGAATTAATCGCACAAAGAATCATTATAATACGCTAACAAGTTTAACAAATTAAGTGTTCGTTTGTCAACACATTTTTGAATATATTTTTAAATAAAAGATTAATAATATTAAAGCAGATATGAATTTTTTTGGTTTATTCAAACGCTACTTTTTATAAAAATTTTGATTATAAATATAATATCAACTTAAACTTGCAGTTTAAAATAATTTTCTTTGCATATTTGTTTGGTTTCACTCAATCGCATTAATTTAATTAATAGTTAATTTTAATCATTTAAGCAACTAATATTAAATTGCTATTAAAATAGTTTTCTTTACAAATTAATTTGGTTCATCGAACCATATTTTAAATAATTTAAATATAACTAATGTTAGAATTGCTTACAGTATACCATATATAAGTTACTGTCGAAATTATGTTAGTTCCACTGTACCAATTTTTTTTTAACGAACAAAGTTTTGGTATATAGGCTTTATTTTCGTTAACTTTAATACTATCAAAGTTATAAAAAATTCCAACCACTGACAGTTCAATAAAAACAAAAACAAAAAAAATCTTAATTAAATAATTTGAATAGTTATTCTGTTAAAGTATTTATTTGTATGCAGTTTTACTTAGAACAAATATCATAACCTAGCTTAATTGATAGTCATACACATTACTTACAACTTCGGCACCTCTAACATTTCTTACAAACTTTCCTAAATTTTGTATGCTTTCTGGCTTAAACGAACTGCTTAAAATATAATGTAATTTACCATCTTTTTCTTCTAAAACATAATTAATATTTGGATTTAAAATATCTGCTTTTACGATTTGCACACCACCATTATGTTTTTGGGGAATAATTTTAACGCCTTTTTTATTTCTTAGGCTAGTTGGAATGCTCACAAAATCTATCGCTTTATGTGAACCATTGTTATAAAATAATGTGAAAACATCCCCTTTATTTACGATATTTGCACTTATAACTTCATCGTTTTCGTTTAGTTTAATACCTATTACTCCCGATGTTGCTCTGCCGGTTGATAGAATATCATTTTTTTCCACAACCATTCCAATACCTTTTTTAGTAAATAATGATAAAAACTCTTTATTATTAAATTCAACGCTTATAACTTCATCTTCATCTTTTAGTTTGATAGCATTAATTGCTTGTCTATTTGAAAAATATTGCGAAACTTTTGTTATCTTTATCATACCTTTTTTAGTAGCAAATAAAAGTTCTTTATCTTTTTCTTCTTCCAAGAGTTCTAAGCATGCAACCACTTTTTCGTTATCCTCTATATTAGTATAATATGCCGATAAATTAGCACCTTTATCTTTAAACTTACATTTTGCAATTTTATCCACTGGCAACTTAACACAATTTCCCAAATTAGTAAATGCATAAATATCTTTATTTGTTTGTACTTTTAAAGATATTTGTGGAATTTCATAAAGGTTGGAATTACCGTTAAGTTCTTTTATTGATAAATTATAATTTTTTTGCAATACCGATTTAATTGTACGCATTGGTGTGAAGATTATGTTCACTTCGCCTACTTCTTCGTCAGAAATACTACTATCATCTTCAGGCGCATCTTCGACAGGATTTAAAAATTCCGATTTTCTATTTCCACCATAATCTTTAGAAACTTGCATAAGTTCTTGTTTAACAATTTTTATTTGTAATGAAGGACTTTTTAAAACTGCTGTATATCTTTTAATTAATTCTTTTAGTTTATTTAACTCTTCTATTAGTCTATTCACTTCTAAACTTGTTAGTCTGGATAATCTCATGTCAAGAATTGCTTGTGCTTGAATTTCAGATAAATTAAAAACTTCCATAAGAGTAGATTTAGCATCCGTAACACTTTTGCTTTGCTTTATAATTTTTATAAATAGATATTTTAGGAAGATCATAGCTTAAAAATCAAAGTTATCGGAGGGATACCATGAATTATACCAAATTAGGCCAAACCGGAATCGAGGTTTCCCGGATCACCTTCGGCTGCTGGGAACTGGGGGGAGGAATGTGGGAAAAAGCCGCTGACGAGGTGAATATTAAAGCGATTCAAACCGCTTTTGAAAACGGCGTTACCTCCTTCGACACTGCCGAGGCTTATGGCAATGGGCATTCGGAACAAATCACCGGCCTAGCTTTGCAAGGAAAACGCCGGGAATGTGTGATCGCTACCAAGGTCCGGAAGGATAACTTAAAAGCCGCCGATCTGCGGCGGGCGGTAGAAAAGAGTTTGAGCAGATTGCAAACGGACTATCTCGACCTCTACTATATCCACTGGCCCAATCCGGAGATTCCATTAGCGGAAACCATCACCGAGATGGACAAGATGAGAGCCGAAGGAATAATCCGCGCCATTGGGGTCTCCAATTTTTCCCTAGCCCAATTGGAAGAAGCCGCCAACTATGCCCGGATCGATGTAATTCAACCTGAGTATAGTCTATTGCAACGGGATATCGAAACGAAGCTCCTCCCCTATTGCAGGAAGAATTCCATCGCCGTCATGAGCTATAGTTCCATCGCCAAAGGCATCTTGACCGGCGCTTTCCACTTGGGAAAAGCCCAACTTAAAGAAGATGATTTCCGGCGGACCCGGCGGCTCTTCCTCCCCGAGCATCTGGAGAAAGAGACTGAATTAATTATGTTACTCAAAGAGATCGCCGACTCCCAAAAAGCTACTCTTTCCCAGATCGCCATCAGTTGGCTGCTGCGCCAGGAAGGGCTAACCTCAGCGATTGTCGGCACCCAAAGTGAAAAACATCTGCTTGAGAACATTCAAGCCAGTAACATCCGGCTGACTCCGGCGGAACTAAGTCAACTGGATCAAGTGAGCCGGAAGGTACTCGCCTCTTTATAGAAGGTTGATCTTGTATATAATAAAGCCTATTATTAATAATGGTTAATTGCCGCATGTGATTTGTGGATAGGCCCAAAATCCCTTTGGTTCAAGTTTAAGATTTTGAAACACAACCCATAATGCCGGAGGCTTTGGGCTAAACGGCTAAGATGGCCTAAGTTGAGCCCTCCTTAAAGCTTTTAA
>CALNBM010000027.1 GCA_937874195.1 uncultured Clostridia bacterium
TGTTATTTAAGGCATCGGCGCCTTTTTCTATAACCTCCGCCACATTCTCTTTGGCACTTTCAGCCATTGCTCGTTTTGTTTGTTCATAAAGCAATGCAAGCTGTTCACTGCCACTATGGCTTAATACTGTTTGAATATATGCTTTTAATTCCACCGGGCAATTAGTGGATTTTGCTAATTTATCCAATAAAACTTTAAATTGGTTGATTGTATCACTATTGGTTAGTTTATTTACAACTGCATTTGCAACTGTATCGATAAACTTTTCAATGCCACCAAGTTTAGCAATAACGGCATCGGCAATATTGTTGTTTTGTAACAACTCTTTTGCCTTTCTGCTTTTCTTGGTAATAAGCGATATAAAGCCCTTAACAGCCCTTGCAAGGGCATAAATTGTGGTTGTGCTTATTCCTAAGCCAGCCAAAAACTCCAAGGGTTTAGAGGCTATTAACTCAAATAATTCTACCATGATTTATACCCCCTCTTTTGCACAAGTGTTTTGATGTGTGTAATTTTCTATTACCGGGTTACCTAAGGCATCTTTAAGAACTATGCCATCAATTTTTTTGTAAACTGGCTTATCAATTTTACAATAGCCAAGTGCTGCAATTTCACTATCAAGCCTTGAATTTTCAACCAGCTTATTTGTAATGGTTGCAAGTCTATTTTCTAGTTCCAACTTTTCAGACTCAAGTGTTTTGGTTTCCTTGTCTAATTCTTGCCTTACTAAGCAAGCATCCAACTCTCTCTTGCTGTTTGTTTCTTTTACAACAGCATAAACCTTTTTATTTATTACCTTGTAAGTTTCTTGTAGTGTGATTTGTTTTAACATTTTTTACCTCCAATATTTGCTCATCTTTGAGCATGTTTTCAATGTGTATAGCCTAATTGTTTTCATTTTCTTGAGTTATCTCTTCAAATAATAAATTGAAATCGTTTGCCCTTAAAATTTCACTTTCTAGCACCTCAAGTGTGCAATTTGGAAATGAACCAACGCCCAAATATAAATAATTGTTATTGGTAAGTGGGGTTTTAACATACCATTTGTTGTTTTTTAGCATTAACTCTTCATCATTATTTAAAATGTGTAATTCTTGATCCTCAACAAAAACTTTATTAGTAACAATAATACCGCTTGTTAAGGCGCTTAAATCACTATGCTCTTTAATTTTGTAAAACATAATTTTCTAACCTCTCATTTTTATAAAATTTTAAAAAACCCTTGACCGACTGTTCAAAGGTAGATAAGTGCTCTGGCGTAGCAAGCTGTTTTAATTTTTTATGCTTTCGCCTTATTCTAATTATTGCATCCCTACTTGGTCTAGTTTTAATGTAGCCTTTTGGGGTTAAGGTCCAATGCCGGTTTAAAAACTTAAAACTTGTATCTATGCGGCTTATTTTAGTTTTCTTTTTGTTAATTCTAAGTTTAAGTTTATCGGCAAACTTTAAAATTTCTGCTTGGCAATACTCAAGGTATTGTTTATCGTGGTGTATTAAGTAACCATCATCCATGTAACGCGCATAATATTTAATTTTTAATTTTTCCTTTATGTAATGATCAAAATCATTTGTGTAATATAATGCACTTATTTGTGATATTTGGCTACCAAGCCCTAAACCAACCTCGCCAAATTGGTCCATGAAATGTTTATATAAGTCTAATATTTTAGGGTCTTGTATCTTTTTTGCCACCTTTTCACACAATAAATCATGTGGGATGCTTTCAAAGAACTTGCTAAAATCAAATGTAAGAACATAACCCACATTGGTTTTACTTTGCCTAAAATATTGTTGCAAGTGTGCTTTTAGCCTATTTGTAGTAAAATACAAGCCTTTATTCTTTAAGCAAGCACCATTATCATAAATTAAATGCTTTTCCAAAAATGGCATAAAATAGTTATCACAAAATGTTCTTTGAATAATTCTATCACTAAAATCTAACGCTTGAATTTCTCGTTTCTTTGGGTCATAAATCATAAACTTTTTATATTCATCAATTAAATATGTTTTAGTAAGTAATTTATGTTCTAAGGTTTTTAAGTTTTTACC
>CALNBM010000028.1 GCA_937874195.1 uncultured Clostridia bacterium
GATAAAGAATTAGAAAAATATAAACAAAATTAGAAAAAACTTCTAAGAGTTTTTGTATTATAGAAGATATCCTAAGAAATCTGTTTTTTATGACAGAGTATGTTAGAGATACAGTGAAAGGTATTACCGCCAAAGGACTGTAGACATAATACTTGGTATCACCACTTAACATAGGGATCAAATAATCTAAAATCATAATAGTTGTCAACATAAACAGCACACCTATGAGATAAAATCTTGACTGAGCCTTCTCATAACCTATCAACCTCTTACTTTTCCTAAAGAAGAATATAGAAATTATCAATCCTCCCACGATACTTGGTAACATATGAACTACATACCCCTTTCCCATTGTTGCTATAGAGATATACTTCTCAGGATAATGGACAACACTTAGTACAACTGAGTCTTCTATCAATAAGACATAAAGACCTAACAAAGAAAGGAATAAAATAGGGAGAAATAAATATAAAAAATTTGTTTCAAATCATACAAAAACATATCGTTGTAAGAAGTTCATAATATCCACTGCATCTCACTTTAATAATCAAAATTATTAGCAAGCGTTAGCAAGATTATAAAAGGATTTAAAAAATTATTATATCTCAAACAAAATCATATAACTTTAAAATAGTAATCAAAAGGAGAAAATTTTGAAAAAAATTATTTTAACAGGCGGAGGCAGTGCCGGACATGTTGTACCCAATTTGGCATTACTCCCAACACTAGAAAAAATATTTGATGAAATCCATTACATAGGTAGTTTAAACGGAATTGAAAAAGATATTATTTCATCTTATCCTAAAATTAAATATCACGGAATACCTGCTGTTAAACTAAAAAGAAGTTTAACACCAAAAAACCTACTTGTTCCTTTTAAATTAATATCTTCAACAATTCGCGCAAAAAAAATTATAAAAAAAATATCTCCTAATGTTATGTTTTCAAAAGGTGGGTTTGTTTCAGTTGCGCCTGCTTTTGCAGCTGCAATTCAGAAGGTTCCTATTATTTCACACGAGAGCGATTTTTCTATAGGGCTTGCTAATAAACTAATATATAAAGTTAGTAAAGTAATGTGTTTTAGTTTTTTACCTCTTGCAAAAAAGCATAAAAAAGGTGTGTTTTCAGGCTCGCCTATTAGACACGAAATATTTGCAGGAGACAAACAAAAAGTTATTACTACTCATAAGCTATCAACTATCAAAACCAATCTTCTTATCATGGGCGGAAGCTTAGGTGCCGTCGCAATAAATAAAGTGGTTAGAGACGCCCTGGCAAATTTATTAGAAAAATATAATGTTATTCATATTGTTGGAAAGAACAATATAGATAAGAAATTTGACCGCAAAGATTATGTCCAAATTGAATATACTAATGATATTCATGACTATTTAGCATGTGCCGATATAATTATTTCACGCGCTGGTAGTAATTCAATTTTTGAATTTTTAGCGCTTAATAAACCTATGATTCTTATTCCCCTACCTAAAAACGCGTCCCGAGGAGATCAATTAGTAAACGCAAATCACTTTAAAGAACTGGGTTACGCTGAAGTTATAACCCAAGAAAACTTAACCAAGAGGTCACTAATTGAAAAAATAAATGAATTAAACAAAACTAAACAAAAATACATATCTAACATGAAAAAAGCATCCACAACGAATGCTATTGATATAATTATAAATGAAATTAAAAAGGTCATGCGGTAATTTATATCTATTTTTTCTATAACTGTAATGCTAATTACTTATGAAAAAAGCATAAAATAATTAATAATTTGCAATCAGTAGATTATTCAAACTTATAAGATAATACAAATTATAATTTTTATTATGTGATCGTTTTATTTATTTTTTAATCATAAACAAGTTTTAAATTATGAAAATCAATAAAAAATATTAGCGAATATATAGCATATAATACTACGATTAAAAAATTAAACGGAGTTTTGAATTAATGCTTAATTTTATAATGACTCAAATATTGTTTTTTGAGTCCAGAACCATAATTGGCATTATATTTTAGTTGTCGCTCTGCAACTATTGATTTTAATTTTACTTTTGATTTTCAATTTTTATATCGTTTCATACATTAACTTTTACACTTTTGTTATTCGAAACTCAAATTATGACATTATTTAAGATGTATTAGATAAAAAAAATTTAAATTGTCATAATAATAATACATATTTTTGACAATAAATTTTATATTTTTTGTTTAAAATGTTGTGTTTTATTATTTAGTTCCGATAGCACACTACTTTCAAAATAATTAACAAGTTCTTGTTTTTTATTGTTTCTAAGTACACCTTCTTCAATTAAATCTTCCAACATTTGTGATAAATTTATGCCAATCTTTTTATACAAATAAAACGCATAAGAACCAGGTATTGTGTTCACTTCATTCATAAAAATATTTTCTTCTTCATCTAGAATGAAGTCAAATCGAACCACTCCGAACAACTGCAATTCTTTGTAACAATAAGTTGCATATTCAATAATTTTATTATATGATTCAGGTCTTATTTCAGGTGGCATTTTTCGTTTATGTGGAACATCCAAACACTTTTTTAAGTATTTTTCATTAAAAGAATATATAACATCTGCCGTGGTGGGTTGTTCTAATTCTGAAACCACTAACTTATTTCTATTTTTATATATTGCAACATTCACTTCTTTACAGTTTTTTATAAACTTTTCCAATAATAATCTCTCATCAAACTGGAAAGCTATTTTTAAATTTGATTGTAATTCTTTTTTATTTTTACAAACTTTTACTCCAATACTGCTCCCCAAATTAGCAGGTTTTATTATCATTGGATAATCAAGTTTTTTAACGATTTCGTTTTCAATATCTTTAAAATTTTTACTGAAAAAATCTTCTTTTGAAATAAAAGAACTTTCAACAGTTGGAATATCTAATCCTTTAATAAAAGTTTTATAAATTATTTTATCACATCCTACCGCACTTCCCACAACACCTGAATTTATATAAGGAATGTTATTTAGTTCGAAGATTGAAGCGATAGTGCCATCTTCTGCATTTCTACCATGCAAAGCAAGAACAGCAACATCAATTTTTTGCCATTTTTTAAATAAAGACAACTTTTTAATGTATAAATTTTTATTTGATGGAAGTATTGCAACTTCTCTTAATTTTCCTAACTTATCAGGAAAATTTTCTATATCAAGCAAAGTTTTAGATGTGTTCCACTTACCGTTTTTATCTATGTATATAGGTATCACATTATCCTTTTCTTTTAAAACCGATATTAATTGTTGAGCAGTAATTATAGAAATATCATGTTCACAATTAACTCCTCCAAATAACACTACTATGTTTCTTACCATGCTTTCTCCTTACTATTTTTTTAAATATATTTTTTACATATACTTTTTAAAATTAATTTTTATCTTAATTTTTATACTCACCTACTAAGTCCAAATTTGTTTTAACTACTTTTATTTTTTTATCATTTTCTGTTTACATGCATTTGATATTTTAATTTTAAATTTATAATTTTGGACTATTTTTTTCAATGTTTTTTTTCAATAAATTATAATCAAAATTTTTTATATCACTTCGTCAATTTTAAGTAAGATTTAGAACGCTTTGCTCTCATGTTACTACTTTGCTCTCGCATTTTACTACTTTGCTCTTATTTTACTACCTGATTTTAAGATATTTTTTTGATTTAAATTTAAATTATTTTCCTGTCAAGTGAGATGAAATATGAATAAGTAAACAACTTTAATAGTAAAACATAATATAACCAATTAAGTATATGTTTCTTTATTATTTGTAATTGTCAGGCAAGTCATTTTCAATCAACACAACATTATTTGCAGATAAAGTTTTTAAATAATTAATCAAACTGCTATTAAAGTTGTCAAAATATAATATCTTATCTTTTTCCATTCCTCCATCAATTAAGCCAGCAGTAAGTGAGTTTTTATTCACATTATTTACAATTATTGCAGTATCCGCCACTTTTGCGATACTTTTACCAAATAAATAGTTTTCAGTGTACTGTTCATTTGCTAGTTCAACCAATCCCGGCGTTATAATTGTTTTAATTTTTTTATTAAACAACGATAACACTTCAAGTGATACTTGAGCACTCGTTGGATTAGAATTAAAACCGTTATCAATTAAAGTTGCACCATTTGCAAGTTTTTTAATTTCCAATCTATTAGGAATAGGTTTTAGTTTTCTAATTCCTGTTATAATTTCATTTTTAGAAAGATTAAGCTCGACTGCAACCGCAACTGCTAATAAAATATTTAGAATATTATGTTTTCCAAGAAGTACGCTTTCTGCTGTTAAAAAATATTCATTATTTTTTAACAAATCAAACTTACATCCCTTTTCACTTAATGTTATATTATAAGCAGACAAAATTGTTTCATTATCAAAAATTCTTTTTTGCTCAAAATTTTCATGGTTATTAATATCAATACAAACTCCATATTTTTTTAAAGAATATTTTAAATAGATATCAAGTACATTTTTATCATCTAAATTAAAAACCATAATGCCAGATATAGCTTTAATAAATTCTGATAGTTCACTTTTTGTTTGAATAATATTTTCAAAACTTTTAAAAGTGTTTAAATGTTGTTTTCCAATCGATGTTAACACACCCATATTTGGATAAACTATTTCACATAATTTATGTATATCGCCTTTCTTATCTGCGCCCATTTCAACCACAAAAACTTTATGTTGAAAGTTTAGATTTTCTCTTATAGTTTTCACGACTCCCATAGGTGTATTATAACTTTTAGGGGTTGATAATGAATTAAATTTTTCACTCAAAATTGTATGCATAAAATTTTTTACACTTGTTTTACCAAAACTTCCAGTAATTCCAATAGTAGTGATAATATTAGATTCTCGTAAAATTTTTTTTGCAGAAGAAATAAAGCAGTATGCTATAGTTTTTTCTATAATATTTGAAACGAAATGAGATAATACAAAAATCAAACTAAATAATAAAAAATTTAATGGTAAAAGACAATAAAGCAAATTTAAAGAAAAATATTTAATAAATAGAAAATTAAAAATTAATAAATAAAAAATTAAAAAAATCAAAGTAAATCTTTTTATGCGATTTGTAAACATAAGTGGTTTTTTGTGAGTTTTAGTTTTTAAAATTTCATCATAATATGAAATAAAAAAATAACAGGGAAGAACTAAAATAAAAAAATAAATTAAAAAAAACAAATCACTTAGAATAAGCAGAAAGCAATAGTTGATAAAAAACAGTATAACGTCAAATAGTAAATACTTATAAAAAACAAAGTTCAAATTTAATTTAAACCAAATATAATTTTTTTTGCAATCATAACTTTCTAACTGATAAATATGTAAGCACTTAGGCAACATTGAAAAAACACTGAAAATATAGATTGCATTCAAAAGTATTATTTCTATCATATTAATATATATTAAAATTGGCGTAAAATTGTTTTAAATTATATAAATTATTATTGTCTAAAACTAACTTGTCCAAGGCAATAATTAAGATGATATTGTCATAAATTAATAACATATTGACAGAAAATATATTTACAGATTATACAACAAGTTTAAAAAACTAATTTTATTTTCCATATAACAAAAATGCCCACTGTTTTTATATATAATTAACTTGCTTTTTTTTAATTTATTTTTAATTATTTTTAAGGTTTTTATTGATGTACTTTTGTCTTTTTTACCCCAAAATAATATACACTCACAATTAATATATTTTAAGGAATAAGTTAAATCTTGGGATAAAATTTTATTAAAAAATTGTTTTCCATCTGTTGACAATTGCTTATAGTCAAAACTACCAAATTTATTTATATTGATGAAATTAATATGAAATGTGTTTTTAATTTGTTTAATAATTTTATAATATAAAATTTTACATTTTGTTAAAATATTTTTTTTTGTCTTTATTCCCGCACAGCCTGTAAGTACCATTTTATTAATTTTTATATCAAAACATGATGCTAATAAAATTGCAATTCTTCCACCAAATGAATGAGCAACTATATTAATATTTTCAATTTTATTTTCTTTTAAAAATAGATATATGTTTAAGGCATAAGTGTAAATATCGCATAAATTGTTATAATCAATTTCGCTTTTACCAAAACCATACAAATCTAAATTTATAACTAATTGATATTGTGATAAATTATTTTCAAAAAACTCAAAAGAACTCATACTGCCACCCCATCCATGCAGGAACAAAATGGCACTTTTACCCTCTCCGCTAATTCTATAATTTAGTTTGTCAGGTTTCAATTTTTTCACCCTTAAATAATACTAATAACATATATTTTAAAAACAAAAAAAATGTTACTTTATTAAATAACATTTTAGCTTATATTATATCGTTTTACTTCTATACCTTTTTATTTTGAAATTTTGTTTTTTGATATTTAATAATTATATTTATATTTGCTATATATATAATTTTTCTTTGATAAAAATTTACTTTATTTATTGTGTTCTATTTTAAATTTAAATATCTTGTTTTCGTTTAAAATTTCTTTCTGCTTGTGATTGCTGTAAATAAAATGGTTTAAATTCATTTTTAGCAGTATATTGATTATTTTTAATCATTTTCAATAAAGATTCAACAAGTATTTGTGGATAATCTTCAATAAAAGAGTCCACATAATTTTTTAACTCGTATTCACAAGCAAATTTCTTTTCTGTAATAAATTTATCGTTATTAATATTAACCAAGTTGTCTACACCCATTTCAATAATTTTATTAGATTTAATAATCGCATAATAAAAACTTGATTTAGTGCAAGATAGCATTATACAACCATCGCTTATTTTATTTGTGAAGACCTCAAATGAGTTTATTGCAATAAGTTTTTTATTTAGCACTGCATTGAAAGCTTTTAATGTACTTATTCCTATTCTCAGTCCCGTGAATGAACCTGGACCAGTAACACATGCAAAATAATCAAAATCATCTAAGGTTAGTTTATTAGTTACTAGCATTTCATCGATGGTAGAGAGCAACATTTCACTAACCTTACGAGTTTCATTTAATGTTTTGATTTCAACATTTTTACCGTTCGCCACTATAATGTATGACTGTGCTTTAGTTGTATCTAATGCTAAAAACTTCATATTAATCCTTTTAATCTTTTTTTGTATTACTTTTTAAGAATAATGCAGAATTATTTAATTTTAATAAGATGCAGAAATTTAATTATTTTTGCTATAACAATTTTTTAAATATATTACCATAATGATTCATTAATAATAACTTTTATTTTGAATTTATTTTTATAACGGATTTGAGATTTTCACTATTGACTTATAAAGTCCTATTTCCATTTTTTACATATTCAGATAGTTGATTTTGAACTTATTTTATGACGGGTTTTTATATTTACTCATATTTCAATATTAGTAGTAGTTGATTAATATTAAGAAATTAGATTTTTTTTATATTACTAGCATTTTCTCAGATCTTAAAAAGATTTTTCACTTTTTGCTTTTAAGTCCTAATTACATTTAGCATATTAAAAAATTTACTTAATATTTTTATGACTGATTTGAGATTTTCACTATTTTGCTTTTAAGTTCTAATTACCATTTTTAACTTTCAATATTGATTTCATTAAATCATTTAACTCTATAATGCTTAATTAAAATATTATTCACAAGCATAAAAGTACTCAACGCTTGCAAACTATTATACTACCAACCATGAATAAGTAATTTAGTGATGCAGTGTTAAACATGTGTAAAGTAAAAGTTAAATTATAATCTGCAAAGTCTTAAAAGAATAATAGTTATTCGTCAACAACAATTTTCCTTGAGTTTTCATCAATAATACTAATGTTTATGACAATACAATTCTTAGACAACAATTCAATAATTCTTTCCGACCATTCAATTAAAGTAATTTCATGAGCATTACCGTTTATAAAATCTTCAAAGCCAAACTCGTACGCTTCTTGATAATCGTTCAAGCGATACATATCAAAGTGATTGATGCTAAACTTTTCTCCTTGATACTGCTTTAAAATAGTAAAAGTTGGGCTTGTTACAATATCCCGAACACCCAATCGCTTAGCAAGGAATTTCACAAATGTGGTTTTTCCTGCACCCAAATCACCATTTAATAAAATAATCTCTCCGCCTTTTAAATTTCTTGCGAAGTTAAACGCAATCTTTTTTGTGTCTTCAAGACTATGAGATACATACTCTTTTTTCATTATCGTCCTATTACAAAATAAATTTTTCAAATATCTCTAAGGTAACCGCTTCGATAAACACTATCCAAAATTTTTTCGTGAAGAGAGAAGAATAACCAAATGTGTAAAGTACAAAAAATTTCGATAATAATGCACGCCTATGGATAATGGTTATCTTTTTTTTAAAAATAATCAACTTTTTATTATTTTTTCTATTAGTTTAATTGGTGCTGGTCTTCGTTTGGAAAATTCAAAAGCACTTAAAATATTTTCTATCTGTTGAAAAGATAAACTCATTTTACTGTAAACTTTTAATAATTCATCATCAATGTTTACAAAATCACCTAACTGTATATTTAATAAAACACCTTCATGGTTTTTGTTTTCATTGCCTGTATTTTCTTTTAATTCCATAACGAAATTTGCAAGTTTAAGCGCATCAATATTAGAAATATATCCTTGCTTTTTAGATTTAATTGATATTGATGCTTTCCCTTGCAAAATCAAGTCAGGATTATCAATAAATTTAACAGAACCACCATGCGCAAGCACGATTTCTTTTAATTTTTCTTTAACAGAATTTTCAGCAAAAGCCTTTTTAACTTTATTTGTCGCATCTACTTGGTTTAGATTTCCGCTCATCATAAGTAGTAAAACAGATAATTTCTTAGAAATATCTAAAAGCAGTGATTGTTCACCATCAAGCGCTTTTACTAATGAATAAACCTCATAAGCACTTCCTATTCCTTTTGCGAGAGGAACATTCATATTTGTTATAACTGCCCAAGTTTTTTTGCCATCCAACTTTCCAATTTTAACCATATATTTAGCAAGCGTTTCTGCTTCTGCTTTTGTTTTAATAAAAGCACCTTTACCATATTTAACATCAAGCAAAATTGTGTTTGCGCCACTTGCTAACTTCTTACTCATTACTGAACTTGCTATTAATGGAATGCTTGAAACTGATGCAGTTTTACTTCTAAGATCATATATTTTTTTATCTGCAACTGCAATATTATCAGTTTGTCCAATAATACTTCCACCTATCTTAGCAACAATCTTTTTAAATTTGTCGATGGAAATATTATAATTATAACCTTCAAAAACCGACAATTTATCTAGTGTTCCGCCTGTATGACCCAAACTCTTTCCGCTCATTTTAGCAACTTTTAATCCAAGGCTAGCAAGCACGGGAACAATAAGCAAAGTTGTGCTATCACTAACACCACCAGTGCTATGTTTGTCCACCACTTCATAATCAAAAGAGAGAGTTTCACCGCTATTTTGAAGTGCTTTGGTTAAATAATAAGTTTCATCGAAGTTCATACCGTTTATAGTTATAGCTGTAAGAAGGCTCGCCATTTCCGCTTCATCAATTTTTCCTGAAACAAAATTTTCGACAGCGAAGTATATTTCTGGCTTAGTTAATTCAATTTTTTGGCGTTTTTTATCAATGATTTCATAAATACGCATTTTTTTCTTCTTTTATAAATTATTATTCGCTTAATTCTAACATAGTATGTTGTTTTTGTAAAACAAAAAAATTTAAGCGTGAGTAATTTTAGAAAAAATGTTAATAATCTTTAAAATTATGTTATCAAAATTCACAACATTTATAAACATATTAATAAAATATCTATCTTTATTTTGCCTAAGTTTTATTTGGCTAAACTTTTATTTGCGCGACTATAAAATTTCACTTTTACTAGCAATAGCTATAAGTATAATAAGTGGAATTCTGTTGAAATTAATTTTTAAAAAATTACACAGTCAAACAAATATAAAAATCAAAGAACAAAAGAAAATCAAAGAAATTAGTAATCAATTATTATTCTTAGACGAAAAAAAAGTTTATAATTTTTTTAATACCGTTTTAACAAAAAAATTCGATAATATCGTATTACAAAAAAAATATTTTATAATAAATAATGAAAAAAATAAAACTGCCTTTCTTCCTTTTTATAAAAATTTTTCATTACACGAAAATGATATATTATCAATTTATAATGAAATAAATAAAAACAAAATAAATAAACTTTATATTTTTTGTGTTAACTATAACAGTGAAGCATTGCGATTATCAAAATTAGTTAAAGAATGTGAAATTATTCTACTTAACGAATATGATGCTTTTAAAAAAATACTACAACCATTAAACATTTATCCGGAAACAAAGCCTATTTTTAAAGAAAATAAAAAATTGCAAGCAAAAGAATATTTGTATTTAGCTTTTAACAAAAGCCAAACCAAAAAATATTTTTTTGGTGCGGTGATAATGGTGTTTTTTAGTTTTTTTACACCGTTTAGAATTTATTACTTGATATTTAGTTCGTTATTTTTTGTTTTTGCAATCTTTTCCAGATTCAATCAACCGTTTAATCCGCCTAAAATTGATTTGTTTGATTGAATTATTTAATAAATTTTTGATTTTTACACTGGTTAAGTTAAATTTTATTACTTACCTTAATCAGCATACTCCATTTCGAGTTCACCCAAAACAACCATATCGCCGGGCTTAATTCCTTTAATTTTTAGCTCATTTATTATGCCCTCATCTTTCAAGCGTTTTTGAAAATATGCATTGGAGTTATAGTCATCAATAACAACACCGCGCATAATTTCTTCAATAAGACCACCTTTAACATGAAACTTGCCATCAATAACTTCAACTTCAAAATAGTTTACATCAAAACTATCAATGTCTTTTTCTTCCACTTCTATCTTTTTAATCTTTGGCAATTTTTCTAATGTGTTAACAACTTCTTCTAAAAGTGGTTCAAGCCCAATATGTGCTGCCGCACTCACAACAAAAATTTTAGTGTCTTTATCAATATTTTTCTTAAACTCCTCAATACGCTTAGTATCCTCAACTAAGTCACACTTATTAAGCGCAATAATTTGTGGAAGTTTTTCAACATTTTTTCCATACTTACTTAGTTCTCTATTTATAGCTAAATAATCTTTATATGCATCTCTACTTTCAGTTTCTGCTATATCAACAACATGAATGAGTAATCGGGTTCGTTCAATATGTTTTAAAAAATCCAATCCTAAGCCAATTCCTTCGCTTGCGCCAGAAATCAACCCCGGAATATCAGCCATAACAAAAGATTTGTTATAAAAATTTACAACCCCAATATTTGGATTCAAGGTGGTGAAATGATAATTTGCTATCTTAGGTTTTGCATTGCTAACGCTTGCAAGTATACTGCTTTTACCAACATTAGGAAAACCAATTAGACCAATATCTGCTATGGTTTTAAGTTCTAATATAAGTTCAAATTCTTTTGTTTTAATACCTTTTTCGCTAAATTTCGGAGCTTGTCTTGTGGATGTTGAAAACTTAGCGTTTCCCCTACCGCCGTTTCCGCCTTTTAATATCACTACTTCTTCATCTACATTTATCAAATCTGCAATAATTTTGTCGGTTGCAACATTTCTTATAATTGTTCCAACAGGTACTAAAATTGTTAAATCCTTAGCACTTTTTCCAAATCTATTTTTACTACTACCATCTTCACCATTATCTGCTTTAAAAACTTTCTTATAGCGAAAATCTATAAGACTTGTTAAATTAGATGTTGCTTTAAAAATAACATTGCCACCACGCCCACCATCGCCACCACTTGGACCACCGTTAGGAACATATTTTTCTCTTCTAAAAGCAACCGCACCGTCGCCACCATTACCTGCTTTACAAGTTATACTAACTTTATCAATAAACATTGTTAATTCTCCTTAATTTTTGTTTTTAAACAAATATCTTTAAATATGCAATTTTCACACGTAGGCGTTAATGCTTTGCAATGATACCTGCCGAACAATATTAAATAATGATGCATTTTTATCCAATTTTCTCGTTTTACTAACTGTGTAAGTTGTTTTTCGCTTTGCAGTACATTTTTTGCATCTGTCAATCCTAGTCTGTTTGCGACTCTAAACACATGCGTGTCCACTGGAAAGGTTGGAATTCCAAATGCCACTGCCAAAATTACATTTGCTGTTTTTCTGCCAATTCCGTCTAATTTGATTAAATCTTCAAAATTGTTTGGTATTTCGCCATTATATTTTTCTATAATTTGCCTGCTTGCACTTATTATATTTTTTGATTTACTTTTATAATAATTGCACGACCTAATAATATTTTCAACATTTTCCAGTCTGGCATCCGCTAAAGCTTGCAAATTTGGATATTTTTTAAATAACTCTTTAGTAACAATATTTACTCTTTTATCGGTGCACTGTGCACTTAACATAACTGCTATCATTAGTTCAAAGTTGTTTGAATAATTAAGTTCAGTTATAGGTTCGTCTATTAGTTTTGAAAATTTTTCAAAAATTTTATCAACAAGCATTCCTTATCCTTTAATTTTTTAAAAGTATAACATAAAAAAATAAAAAATAGAAATTTTTTGTTATTATAATAGAAAACAGACTTGAAAGTAATAACTTTCAAATCTGCGTAAAATCACACTATAACAACATACTTGCGACAGTTATTCTCTATTTTTAGTTTATAAATATTAACTAAATAGCGTGCATTTACTCGATTAATGATGTATCGCAATTTTTTTAAATCGCAATGCATAAATTGGATGCAAATAGTGCAGTTACCACCTAATTGTGAGGGCATATTTATAACTTTGCAATCAACGCCAAATTTTTGTAACTGTGCATAAATCATAAGTGTGTTTGTTCTACTGGAAAAAACTGCTATACACATTTTTATAACCTCTCTCCTAACATTTCATGATATTATCAAATCGCGAAAATTGTTCTTAAAATAGCATTTAATCACATATTTTTAAGTAAACATATCTTGATAAAATTAATAAACTATATTAAAATATAATTAAAAGGAAATAAAATGATTTATCTTGATAATTCAGCCACCACACATAAAAAACCAAGAGCTGTGATAAAAGCTGTTAACAATGCTCTTAAAAACTATTCTGTTAATGCTGGCAGAGGAGGATATAAATTAAGCATTGACGCAGGCTTGAGGGTTTTACAATTTCGACTTAACGCCAGTTGTTTTTTTGGTTTAGATAATCCCGAAAATGTTATAATAACTAAAAGTTGTACAGAAGCATTAAATTTAGCATTGTTTGCAACTGCAAAAAAAGACGGTCATATAATTATCTCAACTTTTGAGCATAACAGTGTTGCGCGCGCCGTCACACACTTAAAAAGCACTCACAATATTGGATTTTCAGTGGTTTATCCCAAAGAAAATGGAATAATTGAAATTAATGATATTGAAAAAGAAATTCAAGAAAACACATACTTAATTGTAATAAATCACACAAGCAATGTTACAGGTGCAACTCAAAATATTACGAAAATTGGTAACTTATGTAAAAACAAAAAATTAAAATTTTTAGTCGACTGTGCACAAAGCGCTGGACATGAAGTTATCAACATGAATAAACAAAACATAAATATGCTTGCAGTTGCGGGTCATAAAGGATTATATGGACCACAAGGAATTGGTTTACTTCTTATACAAAATGTGAAATTAAATCAACCACTACTCTATGGGGGAACAGGTTCTCATAGTGAAAAAATTTCGCAACCTGATGATATTCCGGACGGATATGAAAGTGGAACTCAAAATTTGCCAAGTATTTTTGGTTTGAATGCAGGAATTGATTATGTTAAGAAAAACTTTGATAAAATCAATAATAAAATTGCATATCTAACTAAATATTTAATTGATAATATTAAAAACTTGAATGGGATAAATTTATATTCTCATAGCGAAAAAAATGGCGTTCTTGCTTTTTCAATTACAGATAAAGACAACAACGAAGTTGCAAACATTTTAGACAGTAAATATAAAATATGTCTTAGAAATGGGTTGCATTGTGCTCCGCTTGCGCACTCTTATCTTGGTACAATCGAGCATGGTTTACTTCGTGTTGGTATTAGTTCTTTTAATAAAAAAAGAGAAATCAATAAATTAATAAAAGCATTAAAATATATTTTAAGTGGCGATTAATTTTTAAATAAATTTTTAACATTTAACCACCCATGACCTTCTGAGTTTCTGTCACCAGTGATTTTATTGCAATTATTAATTAATATTCTTTTTGTTTCATTAGGAGTTAAATAAGGATATTTACGAAGTAACAGCGAACAAACTCCTGCAACAATTGGCGTTGCAACACTTGTTCCGCTGGTAATAGCGTAAAAATTTTTTGTTAAGTGAAAATTGCTAGAGATCGGAAGAGCGTCGTGTAGGCTTATAAATATTAAAAACTGGTCCACGACTGGAAAATTCCGCAACTGAAAATCTTGAAATATCAAATTGATTAAATTTATTTCTACCATCGTCCAATGCTCCAACCGATATCACTTTTGAACTGGCAGACGGCGATTTAATAGACTGACTATCGGGCCCACTGTTTCCACATGCTGTAACCACTATAATTCCGTTATTCCATAATATTTCAGCACCCATTATAAGAGGATCGTTTTTTTCTAAAACATTGCTTCCAAAACTCATACAAACAATTTTAATATTATATTTTTCTTTATTATCAAGTATCCATTGCATTGCTTTTAAGATAGTTATTGCTCCTGTTTCGCCTAAGTTGTCTAGAGCTTTGATAACAACTAATTTTAATCCGCAGTCTAAACCTGCATATTTTTTACCGCTTATCATACCGCTTCCTGCTAAAACACCTGCAACAACGGTTCCGTGACCATTATCATCATAGAGTTGTTCATTATTTGATATAAAATCTTTAAATACCAAAATTCTATCGCTATTAAAAATAAAATCAATATGCGGATAAATACCTGTGTCGATAACTGCACATGAAAAATCTGTTAGATTTTTTGGCATGTAGTTACCAACACCAACTACATTTTTAGCAATATTTATTTGTGTGAAGACCCTTGTGTTTGAAGAAATATATTTAACAAAACTTTGCGATGCAAGATTATATATATTGTTTTTATTTATTTTAACAGCAACTGTATTAATAAAAGGCAATTTGATTACATCTTTAAAATATTTACAATTAGAAATAAAAGCTAAATCTTTTTCATTACATACTTTAATTAAGCACTCAATCTCATTATTATCTTCTAAAATACTAACATTTTCCAGTAGTCTTGGTTCGATTTTATCCAGCACTTTTTTCACACTTAACGGATTAAATTAATTATTTTATCCAAATTTTTTTGTTGTTCAGCAGACAAATATGGACTTAAAGTATTTTTTATATTACTAATTTCGTTGTCGTTTAAAGTTCCATCTTTTTTCTTTTTTTCGCTAAGCTTAAAAAATTCATCTAATAACTCTTCTTGACTATAAGATGAATATGAATTCATCATTTTTTCAATTTTATCCGAATCTATATTGTTTTTATGTATTTGCTCTTCAGTGGTCTTTTTTTCAGTATTATTTAAGTTATTCTTTTTATAATCACTAAATTTCATTGCATTTTCCTTTTTAAAAAATAATCATATTGTATTTTATGAAATAAAAATTAAATTTGTACTAATAAACTTTTAATAATCACAAATTATTTAACAATTAACATATATTAATATGTATAGTTAAATTTTAACTAATTTTAATTAAAGGAAATAATTTGGAAACTAAAAATTTCGTTGATTTAATAAAAAAATTCGGCAATGAAAAACAGTCCGAAGAAATACATAGCAACATTCCGTCATATTTGAACGAAATTTATCCTTACGGTCAATTTCCTAGTAACCGAACAAAAAATGGACAAAAAGATAATATAAATACACAAAATAGTAGTAACAATCAATTTGTAGTACAACAATTTTCACAGCCAAAGGATAACACACAAAATCATCAAAATTGCCACATACATAATCAAAATTATAATAATAACACTCAAAGCCAAAACCAAAGCCAAAGCCAAAACCAAGGTCAAGAGCAAGGACAAAGTCAAGGAATTTTTGACGGAATGGACTTAAAAACTTTACTACCTCTTATGATGAATTTACAAAATAAAGATAAATTTAACGCTACAGATATGTTTAGTCTTTTAATGCCAACACTCGGTGGCGATAATCCCAATATGAAAGAATTAATGAAGATATTTACGCAAAATAAATCAAAACAAACGGACAGCGAAAAAAAAATAACACCATCTAAAATGAAGTCAATCGACAGTTATATAAAAGTTTAATCCAGATTAAATAAGCGTTAACTATTAATCAATAAAAAGATTAAGTATGATTACTTAAATTAATAATGTTATTTTCTATGACTCTATTTTTTCTAATGTGCCATATTTTAATGTGTATTTAGTGAAATCTTGCAAGTTATTAATAAATTTGTTTTTTTCTGCAATAACTAAAATAACGCATGCATTGTTTTTTTTTATTATATCATTTAGTATAGTTTGAACTTCTAAACTTTCTTTCTCTGTTAATTTCTCAAATATATTTTCAATAATTAATAGTTGAATTTTTCTAAAAGAAAATCTAGCTATAGCTAACTTCACTTTTTCAAAATATGATAAGTTTTTAACAATAATATTTTTATCAATATTAAAATATTTACAAATATCTTCTTCATAAAAATCTTGAACCTTGTGTAATTTTAAAAAATAATGCAAATTAAACTTAATGCTTTTTTTATCAAAAAAAACTGGTTCACTTGGTAAATATGCTAAAAAAATATCTTTTTTAAAAGATATCTTTTTTATAGGTGTATTATTATATAAAACTTCTCCGCTGTTTACTTTTTCGTCACGCAAAAGTATTCTAATAAAACTTGTTATTCCACTATCATTATTTGCAATAATAACCGATTTTTCGCCGACTTTTAAACAAAAATTTATATTATGCAAAACATTAAAAGCTTTCGTGAAAGAATAGTAAACATTTTTAAATTCTACTAAGTTTTTCAAAACTCACCACTTTTAAAACAATACTTCAATTAACCCCAAATTTCCTGCTTCTCGTTTATAAAGAACATTAACTTTGCCAGTTTCAGCATTTAAAAATATATAAAATGAATGACCTAATGCTTCCAAATTAAATTTTGCATCGTTTACCGTTAAAGGCACTAATTCAAAACTTTTCTTTTTAACAACTTTACTTGTGTCAAGCACAGGCATTTCAGTTAAAAACTCTAAAGAGCTTGCAAAATCTTTTGTGGTTTTTGTTTTAGTTCTACTAAACTGTTTAACAATTTGTTTTTCAATTTTAGGTAGTGCTAAATCAATATTGCTATACATATTTTCACTCACAACTTCGCTGCGTATAAACAAATTATCACCACTCACTGTAAGTTCTAACTTGTCATTATCACCTTGCTTTGTGCAGTTTATCTTAACATCAAAACTTTTAGAAAAATACTTTTCTAATTTTTCTAATTTTTTTTCTAAAATTTCTTTAAATTTATTAGTTATTTTATAATCCTTTGCAATATATTTTATTTTCATAATCCCTCCATATTTTCTTTTTATTAGTATAACAAATTAATGTTTTTTATCAAATTAAATTATAAAACAAATCTTACTTTTAATTATATATGCGTTTTTATGTTTTGTTTCTACTCAGTTCTAAAAGATAAAAATCCTTCTTTAGCGGAAATAATTAAAGTTATACCTTGTGATAAATTGCCGAGTAAGATTTCTTCTGCAATTTTATCTTCAATTTCCTGCTCAATTAGCCTGCGCAATGGTCGAGCACCTAGTTCACTATCATAGCCTTTTTGGATAATGTACATAAGCGCACTTTCTGTAACTTTTAGATTAATATTTTGATCAATCAATCTTTTGTTTAGATTGCTAATAAAAATTTTAGTTATTGATGAAAGTTGTTCTATATTAAGCGGATGAAATACTGTTACAACATCAATCCTATTTATAAATTCAGGTTTAAAAAACTTTCTATACTCCTTAATTAAAACATTTTTCATTTCCTGATAGAAAATTTTTTGATCGCTTTCATCCATAAACGCATAACCCGATTTATCAGGACCTTGATTAATTTCAGAAACACCAATATTACTTGTGAAAATAATAATTGCATTTTTAAAATATACAGTTCTGCCTTGACTATCGGTTAGTCGTCCATCATCTAACACTTGCAAAAGTAGGTTATAAACATCGGGATGTGCTTTTTCAATTTCATCAAATAATATGATTGAATAAGGATTGCGTCGTACTCGGTCAGTCAACTGCCCGCCTTCATCAAAACCAACATATCCGGGTGGCGAACCTATAAGTTTACTAACGCTTTGTCGCTCCATAAACTCACTCATATCAAAACGGATAATACTGTCTTTATTGTCAAACATAGCCTCACTTAACGCTTTGCATAGCTCTGTTTTACCCACACCTGACTGACCTAAAAACATAAAACTTCCAATAGGCCGGTTTTGATCTTTAATACCCAGTCGATTACGGCGAATTGCCTTGCTAACTGCGGAAACTGCCTCATCTTGTCCTACCACTCTTCTATGCAATATATTTTCTAAGTTTAATAATTTATCTTTTTCATCGGTAGTGAGTTTGCTAATAGGAATTTTTGTCCAATCGCTAATAATTTCACAAATATTTTCATAACCGATAATTTTATTATTATCGCCGTTATTTTTTCTATATTCTTCTAAAACGTGTTGCTTTTCCTCCATTAATTTCATAATGTATTCACGCATTTCACCCGCTTTGCTATAATCTTCATTTTTCAATGCTTCTTGTTTTATATTTTCAGCAATTTCTAAATCTTTTTCAATTTCACATATTTCTTGAGGTTTTTTAACACCAAAAACTTTTGCTCTACTGCTCGCTTCATCAATTAAGTCAATAGCTTTATCGGGTAAGTTTCTATCCATAATATATCTATCACTAAGAACAACAGCAGCATTAATGGCTTCATCATTAATGGTCACATTATGGAAACTTTCAAAGCCCTGCCTTAACCCTTGTAATATCTTAATGGTATCGTCAACAGATGGAGGATTAACAAAAACTGGTTGAAATCTCCGTTCCATTGCTTTATCTTTTTCAATAAATTTCTTATATTCATCAGTGGTAGTTGCTCCAATAGTTTGCATCTCACCTCGTGATAAATATGGTTTTAGCATATCCGCTGGGCTAACTTCACCTTTATCACCACCAGCTTGCATAAGTGTGTGGATTTCATCAATAAACACAATTATATTGCTACTACTTGTTATGATATCAATAACACTTTTTAATTTTTCTTCTAGTGCACCTCTAAATTTAGTGCCCGACATTAAACCGCCCACTTCAAATGAAAATATTATTTTATTTTTTAAAATATCTGGCACTTCGCCTTTTGCAATATCTATCGCTAACCCTTCTGCAACTGCACTTTTACCCACGCCTGCTTCACCGATTAAAACAGGATTGTTTTTTGTTTTACGGCACAGAATTTCAATCATACGCGCCGTTTCTTCTGCTCTGCCTATAATTGGTCCAATTTTACCCGCACGCGCCTTAGCGGTTAAATCTTGCCCCATTTCTAGTAATTTCTCAGGAAGTTCTTGAAAGTGAGTTTTAGTGTTACTACTACGAGCATGGTGATATGATGGATAACTTGTTTCTTCATTATCTTCTATGGTGGTGGTAGATGAAGAACTATAAACAGAAGCAGTTATAGATTCTGCTTTCAATAGTTGCATTAAATCTGCTTTAATGTCGTTTATATTAACTTTAAAATTCTTTTTTAGTAAATTAACTGCATAGCAATCAGTGGTATGTAGAAGTGACACCAAAAGATGTTCTGCCATTATGCAATCACTACCTATTTGATTTGCAAATTGACTAGCAACTAAAAAAATTTCTTTTGTTTGCGGAGTTAAATCAATTTTATTATTAAGAATTGTTGCATTTGTTTTTTGAAAGGTACGAGCTAATGTGTTTTCAATTATTGAACTGGTAACCCCATAAGCATTGAGTAAACTTTTTGCCGTACCATCAATCGTGCTTAAACCATATAGTAAATGCTCCGTGCTGATTTGATAAATACCAAATCCAAGCGCAATCGTGCCTGCATTTTGAAGCGCAATATTAACATTATCGTCCACTTTTAGTTCGTTTAACATACCCACTCCTAAAACATTATATAGTTAATAATTAATTTTTTTCTTTATATCACACAATACCTTTTTATAATCGCTAATATAACAACCTGCTTTTTGTAATACAATACTTAACTTATCATCTAAATAATACTTACCATTTTCATAAAGAATTTCACCGTTTATCATGGTTAAAATAACATTTTCCACACCACAAGAGTTAACAATATTACTAATAACATCATGCTCTGGTTGCATATTTGGTTTTGTGTTATCGATAACTATTAAATCAGCAAAATTTCCTTTTTTTATAAAGCCCAGATTTTTTGTATTTAATGCTTTTGCTCCATTAATCGTTGCCATTTTCAATACATCTAAGTTTGAAACTAAGGATGCATCGTTCATAATTCCAGATTGCAAATTTTTCACTAAATACATTTCTTTAAACATATTTAAACTATTATTACTAGCAGGACCGTCTGTTCCTAAACAAACATTAATACCGTTTTTAAGATAAGCAAAAATAGGTGCGATTCCCGAGCCCAAATAAAGATTACTACTGGCGTTAGTGCTAATTGACACATCTTTATACTGTTTTAAAATATTTATATCATCTTTATCTAAATGCACGCAGTGAGCAAGTAAACACTTCATATCGAATGCGCCATATTTTTCTAAAAGAGCAATAGGTGTGAACCCTGTTTGCGTATGAATTTTTCCAACTTCATCTAGCGTTTCACTGGCATGAGTGGTAAAAACTAAATTATGTTTATTTGCAAAATTAATAAAACTGGAATAAATCTCATCGCTACATGAATAAACTGCGTGTGCATATTTAATAGGTTTTATAAGTGGAGAAATATTTATCATTTCTTTATAATCTTTTTCTAAAACATTATTATCCACAGACTGCATTTTAATACAACTGGCACCAATATTTATCCAAGCACGCATTTTTGCATCTTTTAATGCTTGTGCGGTGGCTTCGCTATTAATATAAAGGTCAACAGTTGAAGTAATTCCCGCTCTAATCATTTCATAGGCAGAGAGTAATGTGCCGTTATAAATATCTTGATAAGTCAGCCTCTCTTCAATAAGCAACATATCTTGCCACCAATTATTAAAAACTGTATTTCCGCCTATTCCCCTCATTAAACTCATTGCACTATGGCAATGAGTGTTGATAAATCCCGGCATTAGGATTTTACCTTTAAGGTCAATAATTTTATCACCTTTAATAAGATTATTAGGCGCACCCACATAGCTAATTAAATTGTTTTCAACTATTACTTCACCATTTCTTATAATATCATTTTTTTCGTTTATGGTTATAATTGTGGCGTTTATAAATTTTGTTATCAATTTAATTCCTTTTAAAAGCAGTTAGTTATTTTTTATTGTTTTTTGTTTTGCATGAAAAGCAAGCGCAAGCGTTTTTGGTCCACAATGAGTCCCTACTGTTGGACCAATAGGTTGTAACCAAATTCTAACTTCTTTACCAACTAATTCTTGAATTTGTGACTTTAATGCAAGTGCTTCATCTTCAGCGTCCCCATGCAAAATTCCAATAGGATAATCTGCCACATTTTTGCCTAATGTTTTAACTAACGATGCTAGATATCTTATAGCCTTTTTTCTACCACTAACTTTATCAACACTTATAAGTTTACCTTCATCATTCACACAAAGAATTGGTTTTAAACCAAGAGTAGTGCCTAAAATAGCAGTTACTGCCGAAATTCGACCACCTCGTTTTAAATGCATTAAATCATCCACTGTAAAAAATGTTGCTATGTTATCTCTAAAATCTTCCACAAATGCGATTACTTCGTCATCAGTAGCACCGCGTTTATGTAATACAGCTGCTTCGTAAGCGATTATGCCCGCACCAATTGCAATACTTTTAGTGTCAACATACCGCACCGTTCGCTCAGGATATTTTTCCTTTAAAACAACGATTGCTTGATCTAAAAAGTCAAATGTGGCACTCAGTTGTTTGCTAAAAGTCACATATAAAATATCTTCACCTAATTTTAAATAAGGTTCAAAATACTCAATATAATTTTGTGGATTTAATGCAGAAGTTAAAGGCAAAATCCCTTTTCGGATTTTACTAAAAAAATTTTTATAATCATATGTTTTGCCCAAGTCATAACCATGTTCTTTACCTTCTAAAGTGTATGGCATGCTAATATATTGAATGCCTAATTTCTCTATTTCTGTGTACCATAGTTCGGTGTTACTATCTGTAAAAAATACGCTCATAATTATTCCTTTTATAATTTTATTTTTAATTAATTATCTCATATTAGGGAAAAGCACAACATCTCTTAGAGTTGGTTGATTGCAAATAATAGATAAAAATCTGTCAATACCAAAACCCAACCCGCTCATTGGTGGCATACCGTGTTGCATAGCAAGTAAGAAATCTTCATCTAATTCAAAAGTTTCTTCGTCTCCTTTTGCTTTATTTTTCATTTGATCTTCAAAGCCTTGGCGTTGTACTTCAGGATCCACTAGCTCACTATAAGCCTTCACAATTTCAGCGCCTGCTACTAGCACTTGGAACATTTCAATAGTTTTTGGATTCGTGTCACTAGGTCTGGCAAGCGGAACTAAGTTAGGATAATTGTAAACAATGGTAGGTTGAATTATATTTGTGCGGATTTTTCGCTTATATATATAATCTATTAAAGAAGATAAGCTTGGAAGTGCATCAAGTTCATCATTATTAAACATATTTAATTTTCTTACTGCTTCCCGTAGTGCTTCAACATTGTCAAAGGCTAAAATATCAAGGCCGAGAAGTTCATTCATAGTTGCAATATAATCAACTCTACTCCAATTATTAAAATCTAATTCAGTACCTTGATAATTAATTATCAAGTCACCACAGTGAGTGGAAACTAATTCATTAATAAATTCAATAACAAATTCAATATTTTTATTATAATCCCAATAACTAGCATACCATTCTAACATTGTAAATTCTTGCAAGTGCATAGCATCCATGCCTTCATTACGGAAGTTTTTTGCTATTTCATAAACACGAGGAATACCACCTGCCACCACTTGTTTTAAAAAGGTTTCAGGTGAAATTCGTAAATTATATTCTTTATCAAGTGCATTATGCTTTGTTATAAAAGGTTTTGCCGCTGCACCGCATGCAACAGATTGCAAAATTGGTGTTTCAACTTCAAAAAATTCATTTTTATTTAAGAAATCTCTAATATGTTGTATTAGTTTGGAACGAGTGATAAAAGTTTTTTTAGATTCATCATTTGCAATTAAATCTAAATAGCGTTGACGATATTTAATTTCAATATCAGTGAGCCCATGGAATTTTTCAGGCAAAGGAAGGGCTGCTTTACTAAGAAGAGTAAAGTTATATGCTTTAACTGTGATTTCACCCGTTTGGGTTAGATAAAGTTCACCGCTCACGCCCACATAGTCGCCAATATCAACATAAGTTTTAAAAAATTTATATTGCTCTTCACTTATTTCGTTTACGCTCAAACTAACTTGCAGTTTTGCAAAAATATCTGATAATTGAATAAACATAAACTTGCCAAAAGCACGCCTAAAAGTCATTCTTCCAGCAACTGTTGTCTTATTCCCTATTGGTAATTTTCTTGCATCTTTTAATGAATGTGTTGTATCAAACTTTGGCGCATAAGGATTAATTCCGCTTTCTTTTAATAACTTAATTTTATTTGCCCTTATATCAACTTCTTTGGTTAGACCTTGTCCGGGATTTTCTGGTAACATTGTCATCTCCTATTTTTAAACATAAATATTATGTAATACATAAAAAATAATAACATAATAAAAACTCATAGTCAATTAAACGCATCAACAAATGCTAAAATACTTTGTTTTTATCACATGGTTTTATAACACTATAAATGTACTCATGCAAATGTTAAAAAAACTCAAATAAGTTTGAGTTTTTATGTATTTATTGAATATTGCATAGTATAGAATTATTATAAAAATATTGTAATTGAGATAAACAAATTTGTTCATTTTCATGCTAGCAGAGTAGAATATCATTCTTTATTTAACGAGAACTAAGTGATTCAAATCTCGAACAAGTAAAATATTCTAATAAGTAATTCAATGGCTCAAATGTGACATGTGTCATATTAATGCAGTGTAAGACAGATAGTATAAAACTTTATCGATAATTTTTTATAGAAATTATGCCAATGAACATTGTTTTTATGGTTTATTTTTTTTAAGTTAAAGTTTTAAATTGTATAAAGGCAGGCGTAACCACATAAAATATTGTGTGAAAAACAAAGCATATTATTTGATTTTTTTGGCTCTCGGTCTTGTTATAATTATACTTGGATTTTTTGTTTTTTTTATGCACTATTACCCACTAACCTATCGCGAGTATATTACAAAGTATGCAGATGAGTTTAACTTAGAAAAAGCGCTAGTGGCATCTATTATTAACACAGAAAGCAGTTTTAGATCTGCATCGGTTTCGCAAAGTAATGCAATAGGACTTATGCAACTAAAATTTTCAACAGCGGAGGAAATTGCAACGAAATTAAATGATACAAACTTTAAAGAAGAAAATCTATTTGACCCAGAATATAATATAAAATATGGTTGTTATTATTTAAGATACCTGACAAATTATTATAACGGCAATATCACAAACGCACTTTGCGCTTATAATGCGGGACTTACGAATGTGAATGATTGGTTAGTAAATAAGGATTATTCAAAAGACGGTGTGAATTTAACACACATTCCTTATAAAGAAACAAGTGATTATATATATAAAATTACTCATTGTAAAAAAATCTATAAATTTTTTTACAAGTTATAAAGTCTCATTTCGCATAAAACTTGCTTAAAATCCTTATTCGAATCTTACAGATTATTTATTTCATTTTCAGCATTGTTATAATAGTCAATGAATTTTAAGCAGAAATTAAATTACAGAAAAAAATATGTAAATAATAGGACTAATTGACACGCCATGCTAGATATAAATCACTAACAAATAGTAAAATAACAAATTTTTTCAAACAAAAAAAATGTCTCACGCACATGGCAAAACTTTTGAAATTATAATTGGTTTCATATATTAGAACAAATAAAAACATAAAACCAATTTATTAAAGAACAAATTTATTAATTGCTCCAGAAATTATTTTTGAAAAAACACGAACTTTCTCATCTATATCCGCAGAAGTGAAATATAAATTAGAAGTTTTTTGCGCTTTTTTGTTACTCGTAATAATATTTTGAATCAATAATGGCACGCCAACTGCAACAACTTCACAACCCAAGTTTTCTTTGTTAAGTTTTTTACGCGCATTTTCCACGCCCGCACCTGGAGTTATTCCCATGTTTGTTAATTGAATAGTTTTTGCAAACCTATCAAGTGATGTGGCACACAATGAATCAAGTGCGATAACCAAATGCGGTTTAATTAAATTGCAAATAGAGTTTACCGCATCTGCGGTTTCGATTCCTGTAACTCCTAAAACATTTGGAATAAGGACACTTAAACTAGGAGATGAGATTTCTTTTTTTTGTTTTATATGACGAGTTGGAATTAATCTTTTTGCAACTTCAATTCCCAAACTGTCCGCAGTCATAAATTGATTTCCCATACCCACAACTAAAATTTCGCAACTTGAATCAATTTTGAAATTTATTAGCTCAAGTATAATACTATGCAAATACTCAATAAGACTAGGAATTTCCTTTTCAACTTGGGCACCTTCACCGTGAAAATATAACACACTTTGCTTAGATGAAGAGTCTTTGTTTATATAGTCTTCTCTTTCTAAATTTTCACTTATTTTTTTTCGCTCGCTTGATACTTGACTTTCTTTTCCACTATCAAAATTTTGTAGACTTTGCGAAAATGTTAATAAATAATTATAATAATCTCTCATTTGTTATCCCTTTTTACTTCATTTAACTTTATTATTTGATAAATATGCTAAAATAATCTTGCTATTTAAAAAATAATATGTTAAAATACAGTGCAACAATTTATATTAGTAAAATATAAAAATCAAGGAGAAATTAAGTGGCAAATATTAAGTCAGCACAAAAAAGAATCAAAACAATCGACAGGCAAAAAACTGAAAACAGATTAATTAAAAGCACTTTAAGTACTTATATTAAGAAATATAAGAAATTTTTAATCGCAGAAGATCTTAAGGGAGCAGAAGAGCAACTTAAAACAACTATTGCTTACATTGACTCTGCATGCTCAAAAGGTATCATTCATAAAAATAATGCAAGCAGAAAAGTTTCCAGATTATCTGCTGCTTTTGACAAACTTAAAAATAAACTAGCAACTAAAGTTAAAGAAACAAAAGTTGAAGAAAAAAAGATTGAAGATAAAGTTGAAGAAGTAAAATCTGTTGAGCAAACTGCTAAAAAACCTGCTACAAAAAAGGTAGAAAAAGTTAAAAAACCTGCAACTAAAATAGATAAACCTGCTACAAAAAAAGTTGAAAAACCTGCTGCTAAAAAAGTTGAAAAACCAATAACTAAAAAAGCAGATAAACCTGCTGCTAAGAAAACAAGCACTGCTAAGCCTAAAACAGAAAAAAAATAGTTTTAAATAAAAAATCATCTTAGTTAAGATGATTTTTTTTAATTCTAATCTTTTCTTGATAAAACTTTGCCTGTATTAATGTCTAAGATTACAGACATATTTTTACCATCTTTAAAAACAACTCCCACATACCAAAAATACTCACTAGAAGGTTTACTGGTATCATATAAAATTTTAATATAAACCTCTCCATCTAAAAGTTTTGTTTTTGAAACATTTTTAATTTGGCTTTTCATAGCTTTATAGCCTAAATTTATAGCGTTATTATATGAAATTCCCCAATCATTAGATATATTAGTGAGGTCTAATTTGCAGTCAATTTTGTCGCTTATTATCTCTGCGCTTATAACAGCATCATCTTCCACAACTTTTTGAATATCTGCAACATAAGTAAAGTCATACGGATTACGCGCTAACTCCCCTTCATATGGAACATCATTAATAATTAGTTTATATTTAACATTGTTTAAATATAAATTTTCACTTTTTAAGATAGAAAATGCCACAACCCCAAACTCAATTTTCTTTGTGGAAGTACCATCTAAAACATAATTCTCTTCTCGTAGCCCAGTCATAAATGTAACATAAACATGTTCGTTACTGCCTGCAAACAAGTTTCGCCTTATTTCAGATAAATTATTATTAAACGATAATTGCATTTGGTCAGTACATGCTGTGGCTGTGATAAATATCAAAATAACAATTATAAAACTAATAAATTTTTTCATACTACATTTTATTGTTTGAGTTTAAAAATTATGATAAAGACCAGTTTTTTTGTTTTTGATTAACACTTTTGCTTTTATATAAATTCATCTATAATTAAAAAAAATGAATATTTTTTATTACATATAAAATGGCAATTTTTTTAAAATTTATCTTAAAACATTGGCACTAACAATTCAAATTTAAATTTATTTTTTAAAACCGACAAACTGAACGAAAAATTTTTATAGTTAAATTAAAAAAATGCGTACAATGTTGGAGCCTAAAATGTGATTAGAGCGAAAACTCACTTTTAAAACAACACTGGAATTTTTATGTTTTAAATTAATTCATACTTCTATGTCATAAAAAAAAGCCATTGCAATAATGTGATTAGTGCGAAAACTCACTTTTTAAAACAACACTAGAATTTTTATGTTTTAAATTAATTCATATTCTATGCAAAAAAAAGCCATTGCAACTTTGGTAAAAAAATCAACAAATATAGTTGCACTAGTTTTCAAAAAATTATAATTCTTATATTATTTTAATCTTCGTCTAATTGTTTTAATCTTGAAATATGTCTGCCACCTTCAAAGTCCGTTGTTAAAAAAATCTTTATCAATTTTTTTGCTAATTGAATATCCACTGCTTCTGATGGTAAAACAAGTACATTAATATTATCATCATTGCGTGCTAAAAAAGTAAGTTTTTCATTATAACCAAGTCCTGCTCTAATTCCTTTTCGGCGATTAGCAGCAATAGCAATCCCAACACCTGAACGGCAAGAATATATCCCCTTGCTCTCCGGATTTTCTAAGATATAATCATTAGCTTGTTTTGCAAACTGTGAGTAACTGTCTGCTTTATCATACTCAACGCTTGCAAACTCAATAAATTCAATCTCTTTACTACTCAAATAAGGCTTTATTTTTTGCATTAAATCGTATCCCCTGTGGTCATATGCAAGCACTACCATAAACATTATCTCCTATAAATATTATTATAATATATGGTCTTTTAATAATCTTTAAAACTCTTACGAAAGGTTATTTCTATTAAAACATTATATCAAAGTTTTAATTAAAGGTCAAAGTTCTTATTATAATTACATGAAACTTTTAAAGATAATAAAAAAATTAGCAAAAACCATTGACAAATATTTAATATATTAATATAATATATCTATGATAATCCTCAGTAGCTCAACGGTGGAGCACTCGGCTGTTAACCGATAGGTTGTGGGTTCGAGCCCCACCCTTGGAGCCAATGAAACAAGTCGATTTGAAATCGATTTGAAAATATACCGAAAAAGTGATCAAAGTATTGACGAATGGATTATTTTCAGTGTTGGAGGCGGAGCATTAGCCAACGAAACGACTAAGGAAGTTGTTAAGGAGAATATCTATCCTCTTACACACATAAGCGATATAGAAGAGTGGTGCAGAAAAGAAGGACGCTCCTATTGGGAATATGTGGAAATATGCGAAGGTAAACAGATTTGGGATTACCTTGCCGAAATATGGGATGTTATGTGCAAGACAATCGAAAGAGGTTTGAACAATGAAGGTGTTTTACCGGGAGGCTTGAAAGTAAGAAGAAAGGCCGGAACCTACCTCATTAAGGCAAAAGGTTACACCGATGCACTCAACAGTCGCGGCAAGTTGTATGCTTACGCACTTGCCACATCAGAAGAAAATGCTGCCGGAGGAATCATAGTAACCGCTCCGACATGCGGTTCATCGGGTGTATTGCCGGCTGTATTGTATCATCTGAAAAACACACGCGATTTTATGCCGATAAGAATATACAGGGCTTTGGCTACTGCAGGGTTGTTTGGCAATGTAGTAAAAGCACACGCATCCATTTCCGGAGCAGAAGTGGGATGTCAGGGAGAAGTCGGAGTTGCGTGTTCCATGGCAGCAGCTGCCGCATGCCAATTATTCGGAGGTACACCTTCACAGATTGAATATGCAGCAGAAATGGCCCTTGAACACCATTTGGGTCTCACCTGCGATCCTGTTTGCGGTCTGGTGCAGATACCTTGCATCGAAAGAAATGCAATTGCAGCGGCACGAGCATTTGATGCAAATATTTTTGCATCATTTTCGGATGGAGAGCATCGTGTCAGTTTCGACAAAGTAGTAGAGGCTATGAGAGAGACAGGCCATGACATTCCAAGTCTGTATCGCGAAACTTCAGAGGGAGGACTTGCTAAAAAATTCTAAAAATATGAAAAAACTCATTCTTTCCGTGTGTCTGACACTATCCGTTGTACTTTTGCAGGCACAAGTAACATTCAGTTCAAATTTTGAGGGCGGATCAATAGGTGCTGTCGAACTTTTGGACTCGGCCCGTATTTGTGTCAGTCCCGGAGATACCGTAGAACATCTGTCGTATCTTGTAAACGGACGTTTCGATCCGGACAATCCGGTGTGGGATCGCGGCAATGTGCTCAACATCCGCCAGATCTACGGCGAGTCCACCGCGATCCCGGTGCCGACCTATTTCCAGACCGGCGTCGGACAGGTCTACGGCTGCCGCTACACTCTGGCTTTCAGCCCGATCGACGTGTATCCTGGCGCTTCCGGCGACTATGTCGGGCTGGTGATCAAGAGCGGTGACCTCAGGCGCCGGACCGGCAGCACCGAGTTCTGGCCGCCTCACTTGCGCGCGGGGCAGTACGCCGTCGACATAGACAGCGAGGGAGGGTCCGAGTTCTACGTGGCTTTTCCCGCCTACAGCTCGAACAGCTCCAATGCTCTGGCGCCGGTATACTACATCAGCTATTCCTACTGGGCCGAAGAGGGTGGCGTCCTCCAGCTTATGAGCGTTATCGACCAGGCGGTCGACCTGTCAGATGGCGGCTCGAAGTCAAGCTATGACGGCGGCTGGGTGACGGTGTCCGTTCCCAATCCGCCCTCCGGGTTTGCGGGAATCGAGCCCGGCACCGACTCCTGCGCGCGGGGCTTCCGGCCGCTTCCGACCGGCAGGGACTGGGACGACTTCGCCAACGACCCTTACTACTATTATCT
>CALNBM010000029.1 GCA_937874195.1 uncultured Clostridia bacterium
GTTGCAGTATAATTTCCAGTATTAGTTGCGCTATAACCCGTTCTACTCATTGTTATACTATCAAAACCATCAACGCCAACTTGTTTTATATTTCCGTCATAAGTGAACGAGGTGGTGACTGCTGTTGGTTTTGTTAATAGTTTAGGAGTTATTGTTAATATGCCTGTAACCCTCGTTACAGTATAGTTATTAGAATTTTGAGTGCCGTTTATTGTTATGTCATATAAGCCAACATTATCGTTTATTCCTGCGTTTGAACTTAAATTAAAATTATTAAACACATCGCTTATAGTGTCGCCACCAAGCAGAGTTTCAACAGTATAAGTGAGCAGTGGATTTTCAACGCCGTATTCACGCGTCTTATTTTGCGCAGTAACTTTTAAGTTTGCAGGTGTGATTTTCCAAGACAATTCAAAAGATTTTTCTCCCTCATCACTCCATGCGTGGTTATTATCCAGTGTTACTGTTATAACATAATTAACAACGCGTGCATTTCTGGCAGTTAACTCGCCTGTTGCACTCATTATAGAACTATTATAATTAATTAAATTTGGAGTAATATTAAAACCTGTATACACAAAAGAAATTTGTTCGAGTGATGGTTTTACAATTCCACCAAGTTCTATAATAGTAAGCGTACCGTTTACCAGCAATAAGTCATAGTTTGTTGAAGTCACGGAACCTATTGCTATAACGATTGTATAGTTTCCAACATTGCTATTAACTGTTGCAGTTGTGGATAAACTAAACGAACCAGTTATCGCAGTACCTGCGTTATCAACACCTTTAAACGGTGAATAATTAACATCAAATGTTGGAAGAACAGCGCCATAAACTTTGGTTTTATTGTTTGCGGTTACAGTTAGTTGTGTTTTTGTAATATGCCATGGAATTATTATATTGTCAGTGCTTTTTTCTGGGTTATCCCAAGTGTTATTATCGGTGTCTTTTAATAAGATAAGTGCAATATATGAGCCTGCATTTTTATATGTTCCACCCATTATACTCATCGTAGCATTATCAAAATTTAAAAGCGCTAGTGTTTGGTCATAACCGTTGTATTCAAAACTTGTTCCGTCGCTTGCCGTTGGTATGGTTAAAGCACGCGGAGTTATAGACCATGGTAATAATAGATTTTGGGTTGTGCCATCTGTCCAAGTGTAATTATTTTTATCGTTTAAAGTTATTATAGCGTTATATAGGTTTACATTAATTTCAGAAGCTCCTAAAATTACATAGTATGGACTAGTTTCTATTGTTGGACCTTGAAAAGTGCCGTTATAAACAAAAGAAGTTGCACCTGTGATAGATGGCTTTGCAATAGTGGCGTGCGTTATGGTCCAAGGAACTTCTATGTTGCCCGTTGAATTATCTGCCCACCTATAATTGGTGGATATTAATGAATAGATAGCAGTATATGAGCCAGCATCGGTTGCAGAGTGTTCTGTTCTATTCATAGTTGCACTATCAAAATCATTTACCACCACACTTTGTGCCAATCCATTATAAACAAAAGTGGTGGTTACTGGTGTTGGTTTCGTAAGCAATTTATGAGTTATGATTAGCGTGCTGTTTACTTTTATAATATTATAGTTTGTTGCAGTTGGCGTTCCGCCAATAGTTATTGGATATGAACCAACATTACTACTTGCTGTTGCAGTGGTTGATAAAGGAAAAGTGCCTGTTATAACGGCTACTGTGTCTGTACCTTTTAAACCGCTAATAATATAGGTCAGAATAGGAACTGCATCGCCATAAATTTTAGTTTTACTGTCTGCGGTTATAGTTAAATCAACTTTAATTATATACCAATCTATCGTGAAGGTCCTAGCACCACCACCTTGCCATGAATGGTTATTATCTAGCGTTATTGTTAAAGTGTGTGTACCCGAATTGATAGCATTTTGACCAGATACTGCCATAATGCTTGAATTATAATTTGCATCAAGATTTTCACTTATGTCAATGTTATAGCCTGTGTAAGGAAGTGAGTTATTTGTTAAAGTTGGCTTTAACACACCGGTTTTAACAGTTATTGTAAGCGTGCCGTTTACTGTTATGATATTATAGTTGCTTGCCGAAAGTATGTTTACAAAAGTTATTGGATATGAGCCAACATCACTGCTCTCAGTTGCCGTTGTTATAAGTGCAATTTCACCCGACACAACACTTATGGCATCTATCCCTTTAAGCCCAGAAATCACATAAGTTAAAGCTGGATTGACTTCGCCATAAACTTTGGTTTTATTTT
>CALNBM010000030.1 GCA_937874195.1 uncultured Clostridia bacterium
GTCGCCACCAATTACCACCCTTACATGGCTTTGTGATAATAATTCTAAGTTAATACCATTTTGTTGTAGGTTACCCGGGTAGGGCGATTGTCCGTGTGGACCAGATGGCGGTTTTGTTCTAACTGGGGCATTACGCCTTAAAATGCCTTGCAGCTCAATGCCTAATTTATTTATATCTACTTGCATAACCCCTCCTATTGTAACGATATGGTGTATTGTTTTTGTGGTTTTACAAATCGTTGTTTTGTAACATTATGACTTTGAATTGCTACAATAAGATATGTTTCATTATCATATACACAATTATTTTTATAGGGCTTAATCTCGGGTTTTAATTGTGTTCTGGTAATAATGTCTAATGTTTGAGTATTTTTTGCTTTACCGCCGCCAACAAATTGCCCAGTAACAACTTTTTTAGTTATAGTTGATAAAACTATAATGTCTTGAATCTTAACACCGCTTAAATCGGTTATAACTGCTTTTTCTTTCATACTTTCATCCCCGGTAATAAATTTGGTTTTGCAGACTCTAATATTTCATAAGCCATAGGCGCAACAATTTTATTTCTAATAACATCTATATTTAAAATATTTAATGCGCCATCACTATTGTAATTTGAGCCATCGGCAACACGGTAATCCTTTACCGCCTCGAGCATATACTCCAATTGCGCCTTAATACACATTTTAAGGGGCTTTTCTAGTTCGGTAATATAGTTGTGTATAATTCTGTCTTTAATGGTTTTACCAGCCACCTTGTAAATTAAGCCATAATATAGGCTCTCGTGTGCTTTGTCTAAAAAAGCACTTACAATTTTGTTGGACTCCCCGGTTGTTTCCAGTTCATCCTCCAGCTTTATGCCCGTATAACGCTCAAAATCATCGCTATTAAGCGTTACCGGCAAGTCTTCATATAAATCACTTACTTTTACCATGTTCTTATACCTCCACCTAATTTAAATCCGCCGCTTGACCATCTTTTAAGTAATAGTTCAGCGCTTGCACTTGTTAATATCTTACCATCCCTTTGTCCCTCTTTAAGTTTAATTTTAAGTAGTTCAATGGCATTAACCACTTGTGCCTCTTTGACCTCTCTTGGAATACTTAACTCCCTGTAAAAATTGGCTCTACGAGGAAACTGCAAAGGCTGGTTATAAAACAGCTTAATGCCGGCAACGGGTAGCTGTTCAATTTCCATTGCACTCTCTGTAAGGAAAGCCTCTTTTTCATAATCGCTTAGCCCAGACCAATATACTGCCGTGCTATCAACTATTGTTTTAGTATTAGCAATTTCATCAGCCTCTGCAATGGTTACATAAGTGTTTTTGCCTATTTCTAACATTTTGTTATACCTCTTTTATTTTTTAATTTGTGGACTTTGTTGGATTTGAACCAACTAAACCTTTAAGTCCATAAAAACATTACCGGTTAGGGTAATGTTTAATTGTTTAGGCGTTATATTGAGTCCATACAATTGTGCTTGGTTCGGTTTTAGTAGCCACAAACATATCGCCAACAGCGTATGTAACGGCACTTTCGCCAGAGCCAAGTGTAATTGCTGCGCTTGCAATGTAGATTGTGTCTTCTGCCACATCTGCGTAAACAGATGGTAAAGCGCTTACAACCCTTGTTTTTGTG
>CALNBM010000031.1 GCA_937874195.1 uncultured Clostridia bacterium
GAAGTCGGACCCGGCGGAAACTAATAAATTATTCTCATTGCAGTAATTTAATAAAAATATACAATTACGCTTGGTGAATAATGGATAATAACATTCAATGCCATCAATATTAAGATTTTTCATATCGTCAAGCAGTTGTCTTGTGTTTTTAAATCGATATGTGTAAGCATGTGCTAAAAATGCTTTACCACCACACTTATGTATAAAATCAATTATTTGCTTTGGTTTTTTAAAAAAAATAGAAAAATCAATGTGAAAAGGTGACTTTTTATTATTTATTAAATCCCTAAAAAAATTTATTTTCCCCGCCCATAACTCGTTACCTAAAATTTTTTTGTTTTCTTCAAAGCTTTTTAAATTCTTTAAAAAAACACTGCTTTCACCTTTATTAATATCTATGTTAAGTTGTTTATTATAAATTAAACCCAATTTGTCGGCAATATGCATTAATTGTTTAAAAACAACTTTTTGTTTATTAATTGCCCACTCATCGCTATATGCATCGACTAAAAATTTATTCATTTTTTCAATGTCAATGCCATAACCTAAAATTTCTACAACTTTGTCTTTATGATAAGTTGTTATTTCTACACCTTTTAAAATTTTACCACTAAAATATTTATTGATGTTAATTTCGTTTAATTCATAATATGCTTTCACTGTGTTGTGGTCTGCAATAGACAAAATATCCACTTTGTTTTTTTGTGCATGCAATAATAACTCAATTAATGAGTAATCACCATCTGAATAAATTGTATGTGTATGTAAATCTATTTTCATACTTTTGCCTTCTAAGTTAGTTTAAACTAATAAATTTATAAAGTCAAAAAAAATAAATTCTTTTTGGGTTTTTTGTAGAATTTTGGAATTTTTAACAAAAAATTATTTTTCAAAAAAATTTATATAAAAAATCAAAGATAAAACTTTAAATTGCATTCCTTTTTTTTCATGCAATTTAACATTTTTTCTTATAATTCATATATTTACTATGAGGAGGTAAAACATGTTTTTTAGAATTCAAACAGATAATACTTATAAAGATTATGGCCCTGCGCCCTTTGTTGTCGATATAAGAAAGGCAACACTTAAAAATGATAATTTTCGAACAACACTTTGGACAGGAACACATTTGCAACTAACACTTATGAGCATCCCAGTAGGTGGCGAAATTGGCTTGGAAAAGCATAATACTCTTGACCAATTCCTGCGCTTAGAATCGGGACACGGACTTGTTATGATGGGAAAATCGCAAGATAAACTTGATTTTCAAATGAATATAACAAGCGGTTATGTTGTGCTTATACCCGCTGGTACATATCATAATTTGGTAAACAAGGGAAATGTTCCTATAAAACTTTATTCTATATACGCACCACCAGCACATCAACACGGAACAGTTCATAAAACCAAAGAAGAGGCAGACAAAGCAGAATAATATTCGAATATCGGATAATTTACTATATAGTTTATAGATTAATTTGATTTTCTTGGGACAATGTGCGTGGAAAAATATACTTCCATGCAAAATAAATAATACAAAAAATATATAAAAATAGTATAAACCAATTAAGTAGATAGTTAATAAAAACAGCAATATACGGCAATATCTTTTGCGTCTTTTCTATATGTTCTTGACCACTAATTTTCTTTAACTCCAAGCAAATAATTATTATATCTTTTACCTGCCATTAAAAAAACCTCCTATGTTTATTTATTATACATAGAAGGCTTTTTATTTTATTATCTGCTTGTTATGTGGTTAAGTTTAAAGATATAAGTGTTTTTTTATTAATTATTTCTTTTTCTTTTGATTATCTTTTCTTTCTTTTATATTGCGCATTTCTTGCTTAATATCTTCTTCTGTTATTTTCTTAGCCACATGAGAAGAAATATCTTCACCTCTTCTTAGTTTTGCAAGCATATCTGCTTGTCCCATCGTTGCGCCTTGTATATTTTTAGATTGCAAGTTTTTAAGCGCTCTTTTTCTTGTGAGCTTAATGGTTACTAGAATTATTGCAATCAACACGCAAAGTCC
>CALNBM010000032.1 GCA_937874195.1 uncultured Clostridia bacterium
GGTGGAAAAGCAGAGGTGCTATAATGTTTAAAACCCTAGTAAACGCTTTTAAAGTTAAAGAAATTAGAAATAAAATATATATAACAATTTTATTAATTTTTATATATAGAGTAGGCTGTTGGATACCCGTTCCGGGCATTAAATCAGGCGCATTTGCAGGCTTAATTGAAGCAGATCAACAAGCAGGTTTTCTTAGTTTGCTTAGTGCGGTTAGTGGAGGGGCGCTAGCTAACGGTGCAATATTAGCACTGGGGGTGGCTCCATATATTAGTTCATCTATTATAATTCAACTATTAACCATTGCTATTCCAAGTTTAGGTCAACTATCAAAAATGGGCGAAGAAGGTAAAAAACGCATTGCCACTTACACAAAGTATGCAGCTGTTTGCCTTGCTATCGTTCAGGCAGTTGCTATTGTGTTTGCTTTTAAAGATATTTTAAACACAGCAGTTCTACCTTTATGGTTAGTTAGTATGCTTGTTATATTAGTATTAGTTGCAGGCTCAATGTTCACTTATTGGTTAGGCGAAAAGATTACTTCTTTAGGTCTTGCTAATGGTTTATCACTTATCATTTTTGTGGGGATTTTATCCACTGCTGCTACTTCAATTTTGAATTCTTTCGTAACTATCTCATTAGGCGGAGACAAGGCACTTGAAACATTTATAGAACTTATTGTGTTTGTCGTTGCACTTATTTTCATCTTTGGATTTATTGTGTTTATTGATTTATCTGAAAGAAAAATTCCTGTGCAATACGCAAAACAAATTAAAGGCAGAAAAATGTATGGTGGGCAAAGCACACATATACCTATTAGAGTAAACGCAACAGGTGTTATGCCAATAATTTTCTCTATGTCGATATTATCCTTTCCACAACTACTGATGAGTATATTCTGGCCACATAGTGACTTCTATGTAACTTATAGTAATTGGTTAGGAGCAGGAAGTTGGATATATATGGTGTTAGTTGCTGTACTCATAACATTCTTTGCATATTTCTGGACACAAATAACCTTTAATCCAGAAGATGTTTCTAAAAATATTCAACAAAACGGTGGGTTTATTCCGGGAATCCGTTCCGGTAAACCAACAGCTGAGTATTTAAAGAAAATTTCCAATAGAATAACTTTATTTGGTGCTGTTTTCCTTGCAACTATTGCGCTTATTCCAAGTTTGATATTTAAGTGGGTAGGTTCAGGAACGCTCGTAAATGTGTTTAGTGCAACAGGATTATTAATTGTGGTTTCAGTTGCAATAGAGTTTGATAAACAACTTCAAGCACAAATGCTAATGAGAAATTATAAAGGATTTTTAAATAAGTAATAAGTGAGGTAATCTTATGGCAAACATAATTATTATGGGCCCTCAAGGTTGTGGGAAAGGTACACATAGTTCAAAAATAGCCGAAAGATATGGCATTCCAACTATTTCCACTGGCGATTTATTTCGTGATAATATCGCACTCGGCACGCCTCTTGGTTTACTTGCTAAATCCTTTATTGACAAAGGGGAATTGGTGCCCGATCAAGTTACTGTTGATTTATTGAATAAAAGACTAGAAGCAAAAGATTGTGAAAATGGATTCATTCTGGACGGCTTTCCAAGAACGGTAAATCAAGCTAAATTATTAGATAAAAGCTTGAAAAAAAATAAAGAAGAAGTTGATTTAGTGCTATACTTTGATTTGCCTAAGAAAGAATCTAAAAGAAGAATGCTAGGCAGAGTAACCTGTGTTGACTGTAAACAAATATATAACCGTTCAAATTACTTTGCAGATAATTGTGAAAAGTGTGGCGGTAAATTATTTGTTAGAGATGACGATAAAGAAGAAGCAATCGAAAAACGCTTAGCGAATTTTGAAAAACAAACTTTACCAGTAAAATATTATTATGAAGAGAAAGGCAAAGTAATAAGTATTGATATGATGGGCAGTGTGGAAGAAAATAGAGTGAAACTCTATGCTGAATTAGATATATTTGATAAAAAAACCACCATGTGAGTTTAAAGGAATAGTTATTAATGATTACTATTAAAGCAGAGCAAGATTTAGAAAAAATGAGACAAGCTTGTGAGCTAACTAAGCAAACGCTAAAATTGATTGAGAAAAACATTAAGGTTGGCGTTTCAACTGCGGAATTAGACACTATTGCCTCAAACTATATCAAATCTATGGGCGCAAAAGCATCTTTTAAAAATTATAATGGTTTTCCTGCATCCATTTGCACTTCATTAAATAGTGTGGTTGTGCATGGTATACCAAGTCATGATGCAATACTGGAAGAAGGCGATATAATATCTGTTGATGTTGGCGTTTATTACAAAGGTTTTCACGGTGATAGTGCTCGCACATTTCTAGTTGGTAAAGTCAATCCTGAAATCAAACGGCTTGTGAATGTAACCAAAGAAAGTTTTTTCGAAGGAATTAAAGGATTAAAAGCAGGTTCATTTGTGGGAGATATATCTCACCGCATACAAACTTATGCAGAAAAAAATGGATATAGTTGTGTTAGAGAATTGGTGGGGCATGGAATAGGGAAAAAACTTCATGAAGAACCACAAGTGCCAAACTTTGGCAGAAGTGGAAGTGGGCCAAGACTTGCTGCGGGTATGACAATAGCGATTGAACCCATGATAAACATGGGCGAAAGAAATGTAATATTTCTAGACGATGATTGGACTTGTTGCACTCGTGATGGATTACCATCTGCTCACTATGAAAACACAGTGTTAATTACCGAAGATGGCGTAGAAATTTTAACATGAGGCAAGTTTAATGAAAGATAAAGTTATTATAGGTTCAATAGTAATGGCAATAGCAGGCAGAGAAAAACAGCAGTTATTTATTGTAACAAAAATGGAAAACAAACTAGTGTGTTTAGTTGATGGAAAAAAAAGAAAATTAGAAAACGCTAAAAGAAAAAATATAAGTCACATACATTTATTAAAGAGTGACAACACTTTTAAAGAAAAAATAAAAAATAACACCATAACAAATGGTGAAATTATAAAAATTTTAAAAGATTATAAAATTACAAAAAGTGTATAGGAGGCGAACATTGTCGAAACAAGATATAATTGAAACAGAAGGCATAGTAGTGGACGTTCTACGAAATGCAAATTTTAAAGTTCAACTTGTTAATGGTTATATTATAATCGCATATTTGTCGGGCAAGTTACGCCTTAATAATATTCGAATACTTGTCGGCGATCAAGTTAAGGTTGCAATGTCAGTTTATGATTTAACCAAAGGAAGAATCACATGGAGAATGAAAAAGCAACCAACAAAAACGGAGGAGGATATATAATTATGAAGGTAAGACCATCTGTTAAAAAAATGTGTGATAGCTGTAAGGTTATCAAAAGAGACGGAACTGTTATGGTTATTTGTTCAAAATATCCAAAACATAAACAACGACAAGGTTAAAATAACCTTGCTAATTATATATTAGCTAAATAAAAAAATAAAACTAGAAAATAATTGTGATTAAGGGCGGCTGATTAAGATTGAAAATTCAATCGAAATTTCCTTATTACATTTATATATACAAACAAAAACTAAAAATTTTGGAGGAAGTCTAATGGCTCGTATTGCTGGAATTGATTTACCAAATGACAAGAGAGTTGAAATTGGTTTAACTTATATTCTTGGTATTGGTAGGTCAACTGCGAATAAAATTTTAAAAGAAACGAAAATAAATCCAGACACTCGTGTTAAAGATTTATCGGAAGATGAAATTGCGTCTATTCGTGCGTACATTGAGAAGAATGTTATTGTTGAAGGCGATGTTCAACGAGAAGTGTCTTTAAACATTAAGCGCTTGCAAGAAATTGGTTGTTATCGTGGTATTCGCCATAGAAAAGGATTACCTGTTCGTGGACAAAACACTAAACAAAACGCGCGCACTCGAAAAGGACCAAAGAAAACAGTTTCAAAAGGTAAGAAAGCAAAAAAATAGTTAAAACTATTTAATTTTATAGGAGAAAAATAATGGCTGTTAAAACTAAAAAGAAAGTTGTTAAAAAGAAAAAGGTAACTAGAAATATAGATAAAGGTTGTGCTTATATCAGTGCATCTTTTAATAACACCTTAGTAACTATCACAGATCATGCTGGTAATGTTATTTCTTGGAGTAGCGCGGGGAGTTTAGGATTGAATGGTTCAAGAAAAAGCACTCCTTTTGCTGCACAACAAGCAAGTGAAATTGCTGGAAAAAGTGCAACTGAACAAGGTGTTAGAAATGTTGATGTGTTTGTTAAAGGACCGGGAAATGGCAGAGAAACTGCGGTTAGGGCATTGCAAACTGCTGGGCTTAACATAACTTCTATTAAAGATGTTTCACCTATTCCTCACAACGGTTGCCGTCCGCCAAAACGAAGAAGAATATAATAAATACATTCTAAATTATTTTTAAAGTATAAATAAAAATTATTTAACAATTTTTTTATTATTTCTAATTTTAGGCGATGAAATAAAAAACAAATAATTATAAGGAGAGAAAAAAACTATGGCAAGATATACTGGCGCAGATTGTAGATTATGCCGAAGAGAAGGCGTTAAGCTTTTTTTGAAAGGTGAGAGATGTACTTCTGGAAAATGTGCAATAGAAAAAAGAAATTCTGTTCCGGGCGTACATGGTGCATCACGAAGAAAGCCATCTGAATATAATTTACAATTACGCGAAAAACAAAAAGTTAAGAGACTATATGGTCTTTTAGAAAAACAATTTCGTACTTACTATGATAAAGCTTTAAGTATGAAAGGCATTGTTGGTGAAAACATGTTATCACTTCTTGAAAGAAGATTAGATAATGTTGTTTTTAGAATGGGCATCGGTGCTTCTAGAGCTGAAAGTCGCCAAATTGTTAATCATGGTCATATATCAGTTAATGGAAAAAGAGTGGATATTCCATCTTTCTTAGTGTCTGTTAATGATGTGATTGAAATTAAGGAAAACAAAAAACAATTAGAACAATTTAAAGAACTTAAAGAAATTAAGGTAGTTCTACCAAAATGGTTAGATTTTAACCCTAAAACACTTAGTGGTAAAATTTTAACACTTCCAGAGCGTGATGATGTTGACTTAAACATTAAGGAACACTTAATTGTTGAGCTATATTCAAAGTAATCCAAATAAAGGGGAATTATTATTATGATGGAAATTGAAAAGCCAAAAATTACTTGTGAGGAAACCGATAATGGTTGTTTTGCAAGATTTACAGTTGAGCCGCTAGACCGTGGATTTGGTATCACTATTGGCAACTGTTTAAGAAGAGCGTTACTTTCTGCTTTGCCGGGCTGTGCAGCAGTAGGTATCAAAATTAATGGCGTTCAACACGAATTTTCAACGATTAAAGGCGTTGCGGAAGATGTTGTTGATATTGTTCTTAATATTAAAAGTTTAGCTGTAAAATCTTTTGATACTTCCAGATATTTTACTACTATTTTACGCATCAATAAATATGGTGCTGGCGTAGTTACTGCAGCTGATATTGAACATAATGATCAAGTTGAAATTTTAAATCCAAAACTTCACATTTGTTCAATGGATGAAGGTGCAAAATTTGAATTAGAAATATATATTGGCCGGGGTAGAGGATTTGTTCAAGCAGACGATAATAAAAACGATGAAATGCCTATTGGATATATTCCAATAGATTCAAGTTTCACGCCTGTTAAAAAAGTTAACTATTATGTTCAAAACACTCGTGTTGGTCAAAATATTGACTATGACAAACTAACAATCGAAGTGGAAACCAACGGCACTCTTACTGCTAGAGAAGTTATAAGCTTGTCGGGAAAACTAATTCAAGATCACATTTCACTATTTGTAGACCTTGTTGCAAGCATGTCAGAAGTTGATTTGCTTGTTGATAAAGAAGAAGACAGTCAAACAAAAGTGCTTGAAATGACTATTGAAGAAATGGATTTGTCTGTTAGAAGTTCAAATTGTTTAAAAAGAGCAAATATTAATACAATTGACGAATTAATCAAAAGAACTGAAAGTGACCTTTCTAAAGTAAAAAATCTAGGTAAACGCTCACTTGAAGAAGTTATTGAAAAATTAAAGGGTTACGGCCTAGCATTAAAAGAAGAAGATATCTAAAAGGAGAAAAGGCTTTATGAGAAAATTAAACAAACCAACTGATCAAAGACTTGCTGTTTTAAAAAACCAAGCCACAAATTTATTATGGCATGGCAAAATAACAACCTCTTTTGCAAAAGCTAAAGAACTTAGGTCGTACACTGAAAAATTATTAACCCTTGCAATTAATTCTTATAAGGATGTAGTAAAGGTTGATAAAACAACCGTTAACGCAAAAGGCGAAAAAGTTAAGAAAGAAGTGATTAATGATGGACCTAATAAGTTAAAAGCAAGACGCGCAATCATGAGTAAGCTATATGACATACAAGAAGTTAGAGCAGAAAAAGAAAGCAAATTAAACTTTATTGCCCGTACAAAAGATATTGATCATCCATTAATTGAAAAAATATTTAATGAATACGCACCAAAATATGCAACAAGAAAAGAAGACCTGGGAACAGGTGGTGGTTACACTCGTATTGTTAAACTTGGCACAAGAGATGGCGATAATGCTGAAATGGCAATAATTGAATTAGTTTAATTAACTAGACAAAGTTGAAAACTATGTATTAATTTATTAATAAAATTATATAAGAAAAAAGATTATTGAAATTGTTAAACAATAATTAATAATACAAGTAATACTTTTAAAAATAATAATTACAAAAGATGAAGAAAATTAGTTCTAATAAAATTAACGAAAGGTTAAATTATATGTTGATTTTAATGTTTTTATAAAAGCAAAAAATATTAATTTCGCGTATAATTGATTAAGATATTGATTTATGATAAACTAATTAGTTAAAAAATTACACACTCATCACTATTTATTTAACAGTTGCCAATAAATGGTTGTTAAATAGAGTTAATGTGGTAGAGGAGGAACTACCAAACAAATAAATTAAGGTTTAGTAGTTAAAACAAAAGGAGAAAAAAAATGCCAGTAATTTCAATGAAACAACTGCTAGAAGCGGGCGTACATTTTGGTCATCAAACTAGAAAATGGAACCCTAAAATGGCAAAATACATTTTCACTTCCAGAAATGATATTCATATTATTAACTTGGAAGAATCATCTGTTTTGATAGATTCTGCTTATAACTTTATCAAAGAGATGGCTCAAGCAAATAAAACTATTTTATTTGTGGGCACAAAAAAACAAGCGCAAAAGGCTATTGAAGAAGAAGCTAAAAGATGTGGAATGTTCTATGTTAACTCAAGATGGTTGGGTGGAACACTAACAAATTTTAAAACTATTCGTAGCAGAGTTAACAGACTTAACAAACTTATCCAAATGGAAAAATTAGGTGAGTTTGATTTACTTCCTAAAAAAGAAGTTTTGAAGTTAAGAGCTGAAATGGAAAAATTAGAGAAAAACCTTGGCGGCATTAAAGAAATGGTGAATTTGCCAGATGTTATGTTTGTGGTAGATACCAAAAAAGAACATATTGCAGTAAAGGAAGCAAAATCTCTTAACATACCTATAGTTGGTTTAATTGATACCAACTGTGATCCGGAAGGAATTGACTATATTATTCCCGGCAACGACGATGCTATTCGTGCTGTATCATTAATTTTAAATGCTATGGCAAATGCAGTAATCGAAGCAAAAGAAGGCGTTGTGCCTGCTAGTGCTGAAGATACCGAAAGAGAAGTAGAAGAAAATGCAGAAACTAACGAAGAAATTGCAGAAGAAAATATCACTGAAGATTTAATCTCGTCAGTTGATAAAATTGTTGAAAGTATTAATAAAAACTAAACACATAAAGGAGAGAAATTCATGGCAGATGTGAAATATACAACTGAAGATATTAAAAAATTAAGACAACGAACTAGTGCTGGAATGCTTGATTGTAAAAATGCACTTACTGAATGCAATGGCGACCTTGACAAAGCAGCTGATTGGTTACGCGAAAAAGGAATTGCTGCAGCTGCTAAAAAAGCAAATAGAATTGCTGCTGAAGGAGTTGTTGAATCTTATATTCACATGGGTGGTAAAATTGGTGTGTTAGTTGAAATAAACTGTGAAACTGATTTTGTTGCTAAAAGCGATAACTTTTTAGAACTTTGCAAAAATATTGCACTCCAAATTGCAGCATCAAAACCTGAATATATTTCAATAGATGAAGTTCCTGCTGATGTAGTTGATGCTGAAAAGAATATTTTTAGAGAACAAGCAAAGAACGAAGGCAAAAAACCTGAAATTATTGAAAAAATGATTGAAGGAAGAATTAAAAAGTTTTACAAAGATATTTGTTTGCTTGAACAAGACTATATTAAAGATTCAGAAAAAACAATTGCCCAAGTTGTAACGGATGCAATTTTAATAATCGGCGAGAAAATCACTATTAGAAGATTCGCTCGTTTTGAGATGGGTGAAGGTCTTCAAAAAAGAAATGATAACTTTGCTGCAGAAGTATTACAACAAACAATTTAAAGAATAAATAATTATCAAAAACTAGTGTAAATCCGCTAGTTTTTTTTATTAGGTATTTTTTTATACTAAACAATATAAATTGTTTGCTAAATTTTTAGCATTATAGTAAAATTAGGTGATATAAATATAAAGGCAGGAAATTATGTTTACTGAAGAAACTAAAATGTTTTTCGATGATTTAAAAGACAATATGGATAAAATTAAAACACATCATAGTAATGAACTTTTTCAAATTCGAGCGGGCAGAGCAAATCCAAAAATAATTGAAAGAGTATTAGTAGATTATTATGGAGTGTTAACTCCTATTTCGCAAATGGCAACTATTTCAGTTCCAGAAGCAAGAATGCTTCTTGTTAATGTTTGGGATAACTCACAAATTAAAGCGGTTGTAAAAGCTATTGATGCAGCCAATTTGGGATTAAATCCTAGTGACGATGGCAGAGTTATAAGGCTTATTTTCCCTGAATTAACTGAGGAACGCAGAAAAGAGTTTGTTAAAGAAGTTAATAAAATAACAGAAAATTCAAAAGTTGCTTGCAGAAACGCACGCCGTGATATTTTAAACGAATTTAAAACCATGAAGAAAAACAGTGAAATTAGCGAAGACGATTTAGCCAGGATTGAGAAAGAAGTGCAAAAGATTATAGATGAAAGTATCGCTGACATTGATATAATAACACTTCAAAAAGAAAATGAATTATTAGAAGTTTAAACCATACTAAATAGATAAAAGTAGGATAAAATGAAAACAAGAGTTTTAACAGGTTTCTTTATATTATTAGGTTTGATTGGGGCAATAATTCTTAGGTATCAAACCATTTATGTTTTTGATATAATTTTTATAGCAATAGCAATTATTAGTTGTTTAGAAATTTCTCGTGCATTAAGGATTAATGGTAAATTCACAAATACTATATTTGTGGCACTGTATCCTATAATTATATATTTTTGCATTTTTATAGGGCTTCTTCAAGGCTATCCTTATTATTATTATTTTCTAGTATTTCCTATTGTTATTGTTGCTATTTTTATAATAAATTTAATAATTTCATTAATCTTTAAAAAGCAAGCTGGTAAGCAACTAGAAAGTGTGAAATTAAAAACTTCATATTTTAAATTTGCTATACAAAAATCTTATAACTCAACTTTTGTGATGTTTTATCCTGCGCTTTTGTTTTTACCATTATTTTTTATTAATAATCTGGCTCAATTCAATGGTGTGTTCTTTAATCACTCTTACACTGCTGGACTTGAGATTTTTACACTTTTTATATTTATTTCTTTATTTGTTTCAACTATGTTTACCGACACTTTTGCGTACGCAGTAGGGTCACTTCTAAAAGGACCAAAATTGTGCCCTAAAATTAGTCCTAAGAAAACTATTTCAGGAGCACTTGGTGGTCTTACATTTTCCTTGATTGGAGTTTTAATATTATTTTTAATTTTTAATACCAACACTATATTTAATACTTTTTTTATAGCAATAAATGGCAATATTTGGCATATACTTGTTTTGGGAGTAATAGGTTCTATTGTTTCTCAATTTGGCGATATATTTGCCAGTTTCTTTAAAAGAAAAAATAATATTAAAGATTTTGGTAATCTTTTGCCGGGGCATGGTGGAGTGTTAGATCGAGTTGATGGTTTAATTTATAATGGAGAATTTGTGTTTCTTTTAGCAATAATTATGTTGTTATAATCGTTTCCCATAGTTTAAGGAGTTAGTTTGTCTGCAATTTTTTTGAACATTTTTTATATAATAATAGCATTGCTTGTTTTTGCATTGCTTATTTTTATTCATGAGTTAGGACATTATGTTTTTGGTAAGATATTTAAATTCAAAATAAACGAATTTTCTATTGGTTTTGGTAAAGCAATTTGGAAGAAAACACGCAAAAATGGCGAAGTTTTTGCAATAAGAATTATTCCGCTAGGTGGATACTGTGCTTTTGAAGGAGAGGAGGAAACAACAGATAATCCAGATTCCTTTAATAAAAAAGTTTGGTGGCAACGATTAATTATTTTTTTTGGTGGTGCATTTTTTAACTTTTTAGCGGCAATAGTTGCGGCAGTTGCACTTCTTATGGTTATGGGCGATGGGTTAACGGCTGCATATTCTTTTGATGAAGATTATCAAACTCATATATCCACTTTAAGTGAAACTGAATATTTTAAAGAAGCTGATATATTTTTAGAAATTGATAATGTTAAACCATCATATTTGAATGGCGGAGCGTTTTCATTAATGTCTAAACAAGAAGTGGGAAAGCCATATACCGTTAAGGTTAGACGCGATAAACAAGTCATTGTCCTTACTATCACAAACTATAAAACAGTGGAGAGAAATAATAGCGATTATGCGTCAGCAGGATTATATCAAGAAGCGTATGTTAGATATAATTTTGGAACTTCACTTTTAAAGAGTGTGCCATTTTGCGCAGATATTAGTTGGGAATGTTTGAAAATTATTGGCAACCTTCTTATAGGCAAACAGAGTATTCAAAACTTAGGAGGTCCTATTACGGCGGTTTCTGCTGTGGCGCAAGCAGCTGGAATTAGTTTTAGGTACCTACTATTATTTTTTACAATATTATCACTTAACTTAGCTGTGTTTAATCTTTTACCAATTCCGGCATTAGATGGTGCAAGAATGGTGTTTGTTATTATAGAAGGAGTCAGGGGAAGACCAATTAATGAAAAAATTGAACAAAGTATTCACACAATTGGCTTGATAATACTGTTTAGTTTTATATTATTAGTTGATTTCTTACAAATATTTGTTTTTAGGTTGCTATGATGAAATTATTAAAATGCATTAATGATAAAGAAAATAATAAATATAAAAAGTTAAAGTTATCCAATGTTGTTTATGACAAAGATAACAACCTTGCAATCTTACGATTTGTTTATAAACAGGAATATTTTACTGACGATGACAAAAAGTGCATTCAAACACATGTGGAAGAATATTTTAATAAAACTATAAAAATTAAAACAAAATTTAAAAAGTACTTTATTGATGAAGATGTTATAACAATTAATGTTATAAATTATATAAAAAATAATTTTTGCGGAATTGCGAAGGGCGTTAAAAAAAGCAATATTGTTGTAATAAATGAAAATGAAAAATATAAACTCACTATAAAATGCGATACTACTGCATATAATTATTTTTTATCCTTTAACTTTGTTGAAAAGCTACAAGACTTTATAAAAAAAACCATGTTTGATAAAGTGGAAATTTGTTTGCAAGAAAAAAGTAATAATACATTAAAAATTTTAGAAGAACAAAATAAACAATTAATGAAAAAATATAATGATAATAATATTTTAGACGAAAGAGTTATAGTTTTACCAACTGATATTATGAATTTAATTGGAAAAATTGAAAAAAATAAAGAAATATATTTGCCCGTTGGCCAAATATATGAAAATGAAAATATTACTATTGGTGGTTTTGTTAATTATTTATTAGTTAATAAATATTTATCGAAACGAAAAAATACCGAAGGTGAGCAGATTGAAAAAGAATATTTTACATTTGAATTAGCATATAATAACAATTCACTCCGAGTTATTTATTTTCCAAGAATTGCAGATAAAGAAAAAGCAAAACTCTTAGAAAATAATAAGAGTATTTTAGTTAATGGTGTGCTGGAAAAGGATGGCGACAGATTCACGCTTAAAGCAAAAAACATTGCTTTTGCAAGGCTTCCAGAAATTGAGAATAAAGAAATCCAAGTTTATAAAGAAGTGAATTCAAATTATCAATTAATATTTCCTAAGTCTTACCAAGTGGTTGAACAGCAATTTCTATTTGTTGAAAATTCTCCTGTAAGCAATTTTTTACAAAATAATACATTTGTTGTATTTGACCTTGAAACAACTGGTTTAGATTCTTCAAAGGATGAAATCACAGAAATTGGAGCAGTAAAGATTGTGAACGGAGAGCTAACGGAAACTTTTTCAACACTTATTAAACCAAAACAAATTATACCCGATTTTATAGTTAAGATGACAGGTATTTCTAACGAGTTAGTTAAGGATGCGCCAAGTATTGAAGAAGTGTTGCCAGATTTTTATAAGTTTTGCCACGGTTCAACTATAGTGGCATATAATATTAATTTCGATTATAAATTTATCAATCATTTTGGATTAAAACTTGGATATAAGTTTAAAAATAAACAAATTGACGCAATGCATTTAGCAAGGATAGGTATTCCTAACTTAAAACGCTATACCTTAAAAGATGCAGTGAATAAGCTTGGGATTAATCTTACTAATGCCCACCGCGCAATGTTTGATACAGTTGCAACAGCAAAACTATTTTTAGCACTTAGTGATTATGTTTAAATTAAAAAATCGTAAAATTTGAAAAGAATATGTGATTAATACTTGATTTTTGCCTTGCTTTATGGTATTATCAACATGACTTCGGTTGGTCCGCTAAACATAGGTTTATGAACAACAAGTTTAATCTATATAGGAGGATAAGTCAGTGACATTAATTGAAGCATTAGAACGAGAAAATTTAAAACCTGAAGTTCCTGAATTTAATGTGGGCGACACAGTTAAAGTATACAACAAAATTGTGGAAGGCACACGCGAAAGAATTCAAGTGTTTGAAGGGGTAGTTATTGCTAGAAAAAATTCCAGTGTTAGAGAAACTTTCACAGTGCGCCGTATTTCATTTGGCGTAGGGGTAGAAAAAATATTCCCTATTCATTCACCAAGAATTGATAAAATTGAAGTTGTTAAGCGCGGAAAAGTTAGAAGAGCAAAATTATATTATTTGCGAAATTTAACTGGCAAAGCAGCAAAAATTAAAGAAGCAAAATACTAATATTATAGAAAATTAGCGTGCAGTTTAAGCCGCTATTTTTTTTGTAAAGTCATACGCTCTTTTTAAGAATATGAAAATTTATAAAGTCATACGCAATTTTTAAAAATATGAATAAATAACATAAACAACTTTACTTGTTTAATAAAAACACAAATAAAAACAAAGCAAGATTTTTTCATTATTGTTTTAAAATATAGAAAAATAAACTGTGAATTAAAAAATTACGAGTGTCTTGCAGAGATAAAAAGTTTAAATGCTAACATGAAATACTTAGTCTTTTGATTTTGATATAATTTATTTTACTTCTTATATAAGTTCTTTTCAATTCATATTATCTTAAACAGTTTATGTAGACTTAACTTATGCATTCTTACATGATTAAATTAATTTAAAATTGACAGTTTGTTTTTTTTATTTTTATTTCGACTTATGTTAAGAAACAATATTATTAATTGTTTAATTTTAAAACGAAAAGATTAAAATAATGATAATAAATATAGTTAACGGACTTAATTGTTATAGTTCTTCTTCATCCTATCAACCCAAGTTAACACAACGGATTGTAATACGGAAAGAAAATAAAACAGAAATGGTGTTAATTTTACTGTCATTTTTTTAACATTTGCTTATTTTCTTGTGTTTTTGAATAGTATATTATATAATAAATTATTAACATTTTTAGGAGATTTTATGCTAAGTCTTATGAGAAGCTTCACAGGCTTCGAACTCATACTCGCTTGTATAGCTTTACTTATTACACTTGTTGTTTCTTTATCGGCCCATGAATATGCACATGCTTTTGTTGCCAACCTTAATGGAGATGATACTGCAAAAAAAGCAGGAAGACTTACTCTTAATCCTCTTGCCCATCTTGAACCATTTGGTTTTTTTGCCGCGATGTTTTTTGGTTTTGGTTGGGCAAAGCCAGTTCCTATAAATTCTATGAAATTTAGAAAATATAAAAAGGGTATGGCATGGGTGTCTGTGGCAGGCGTTCTTGTTAATTTAACATTAGCATTTATTTTTGGTGCAGTATATGTTGTACTATTTAAATTTACACTTATATCAAATAATTTTTTATTTTTAATATATCATATTGCCGAGTTTATGCTAGTTTTAAATTCATGTTTGTTTATTTTTAATTTACTTCCTATTTATCCTTTAGATGGATTTAATTTTGTTACTACCTTTTTAAAATATGATAATCAATACACACTTTTTATGAAAAAATACGGGCATTTTGTTCTTTTGGGAGTATTGTTATTTTTAAGTCCAGTGATTTTGTCATTAATAGATGCAGTTATATCTCCTATTCTTATGTTTTGGTCATGGATAATATAGGTATATTAGGACTAACTTATGCAAGAAAATAATGTTGAAATAATTAATCTTAATAACGATGACGGGCTTAAATTTAAATTTGCCGATCAGGAAGGTCCGCTTGATTTGCTTTTATTTTTGATAAAAAAAAGCAAACTAAGCATTGAAGAGATAAAACTAGCAGATATAACTGACCAGTTTCTTGAAGCAATGAATCTTTCTGAAAAATTAAATATGGAGCAAACTAGTGAATTTATAGTTGTTGCTAGTGAATTAATTGAGATAAAAAGTAAAAGTCTGTTACCTAGAAAAGAAGAGGAACAAGATGACGAACTTGATCCTGACTTTTTACTAAAAATACGCTTAAAAGAACATGAATTAATGAAAGAAATGGTGGAAAAATTAAAGCCACTTGAAAATATTGATAGATTTTATAAAAACCCCGAAGAAGATGCTCATAAATCTAGAATAATAATTAATAATATGCCTTTAGATATGCTTCTTAATGCTTTTATGGACATGATGCATAAGGTTAAAATCAAAGAAGATATTACTGAAGTGAAGGAAATTGAAAAAGAAAAATACACTATTGAGCAAAAAATATCTAATATTAAAGATGCTTTACTACTGCATGATGAAATTGCGTTTTCTCAATTATTTTCTTCCCAATCCTCAAAACAAGAAATTGTAACCACATTCATGGCAATACTAGAACTATTAAAATTACAAGAAATTTCAATAAGACAAGAAGATATCTTTAAAGATATTATACTTTCAAAACAGGAGAAATAAAATGGACAACTTAAAAGAAATATTAAAAGCAATATTATTTGTTTCAGGTGACGGAGTAATGTTTTCAGATATTGCCGAAAAACTAGAAATTGATATAGAAGAAGTAAAAATTGCTTTTGCTGAACTGTTAGAAGAAATGAAAGATGATGGTATCCAATTAATTGTTTATAATGAAAAAGCGCAGTTATCAACTAATCCAAATTATAGTGAGCAAATATCTGCTGTGCTTAATCCTATTAGAGAAAAAAATTTAACGCGAGCTGTGTTAGATGTGTGTGCGATAGTAGCATACAAACAACCTATAACTCGTTTGGAAATTGAGCATGTTAGAGGAGTAAACAGCGATTATTCAATTTCTAGTTTACTGGAAAATGGCATTATCACAGTTGTGGGAAGAAAAGATACAATAGGAAAACCCTTGCTTTTCGGCACAACCGATGTGTTTTTAAAAAAGTTTGACTTGCAATCGTTAGACGAGTTGCCAGATTATGAAAGTTTACTAGAAAGAATTGATGTTTTAAAAAACACGCTTTCTAATAAAATGTTTGATTATAGTGATATAGAAGAAAAAGAAGAAGAAAACAATATTTCCGATAAACCGATAGATGAATTAGAAGAAGAAATATTAAAAGAAATTTTAAATGATAGTTACAAAACAAGATATTTTAATAATGACGATGATATTCTTTCTAGTTAAATACAGTTTTAAATAATTGCTGAACTTATAAAAAGTTCGGCTTTTTTTAAAAATTATGTTTATATGAAATTTTTAAGCATAACAAAACTCTTCTAATGCAGGAGTTTAGAACTAATCTTAATAAAAGAAGTTAATAATATTTTTGCAAGTCAATAACAACTTTTAAAAAGTTCGGCGTCAATTAGATTGAAATTTAGAAAATAAATACTGAAAAAAGACATAGAAATGTTTTGTAAAATGCGCAGTGATTACATGTTTTTTGCTTATTTTGCTATATTAATTTTGCGGGGGTATTTATATATAATTAATTTAAACCAGTAATTTTAGTTGTATTTTTAACTACCAAACAAAAAAGCAAAATCATTTTTCTTTTCAAGGTTATTAAAAAAGTTAGTGTTATTAGATAAAACATATATAGTTTGCTTATTTGATATAAAACTTCTTTTGTCGTGATTGTAAAAATATTTAATATAAATTTGCGCTTTTTCGTTAGTTTGATTTAATCTTTCGTTATAATTGATTTCTCCTGTGGTTCCTTCAATTCTTTTTAGTTTTCTTTCTTGCCCATCATTAATATAAATATCGTAAGTGATAAAATCTTCCGCTAAAAATGATATATTTAGCATATTATTTAAATAACTTACTGAAAAATCTTCAAGTTTATAATTTTCAAATATTGTGCTAACTATACTAGGCAAATACCTTTTACTAAACAATTCTTTAACTTTATATCTTTCTGGTGTTGACGAGGAGCAAAGGGCAATTTCATGTGTACTATTAAGAAGTTTATTATCAATTTCAACATATTCCACACTGCTTGGCATTATAAAACAATCAGGTTTTTCGTTTTTATAAATATCTATAAAGCAGTCTTTAATTATAGCCGTTGCGAATGTTCCGCCATTATTACTACCTTCCAACGATTTTTTATCATCCATTGAATAATTTCCCAACCAAACTCCCATTGTGTGATTTGTGGTGTAAGCAATACTAATTGCATCTGTGTTATAATTTGTGCCTTTTACTGCAACCGTTCCAGTTTTTCCCGCAACTGCATAAGGTAAACTTGCTAGTTTTCTGCTAGTTCCATTTTTAACTCCATCTATAAGAAGGTCAGTCATAAGATATGCAGTGTCATCTCCCATAATCTTGTGTTTTAGTTGATTATTTTTAAAAATAGTTATTCCGCTTGCATTTTTTATTTCTTTGATAAATAATGATTCCTGAAAATTACCACCATTTGCAAACGGCAAATATGAATTAGTTAAGGATTTTAGTGAAATACCTTCTGTAAAACCACCAAGTGCAATAGCATAACCCTTGTCTTTTTTATCAAAATTTATTCCGCTATTTTTAGCAAATTCTTTTGCATTATCAATTCCAATTTTTTGCATTATTTTTACTGATGGAATATTTAAACTTTTACTAACGCTTTCTCTTACACTAACATATCCCGCATGTCCGCCACCAACATTATGTGGCGAATAACCGTCAATATTGATTTTATCATCTAAAATTTGTGTGCTAGGGGATATTGCACCATTTTCAAGGGCTGGAGCAAACACTAAAATTGGTTTTATCGCACTTCCCGGTTGACGATTAAATTCACTTTTCATAATGTAATCGCTTTTTCCAGCAAAAGCAACAACTCCTCCAGTTTTATTATCCATTACTATTGCCAGTCCATCACTTTCAAAACCATTTTTGTTTTTAACAAAATAATTTTTATTCGACAGCTTATCATTAAGTGATTTTTGTATATTTTCATTTTGATAAGTTGTAATTTTGTAATTGCCCAAATATAATTCCTCTTTTGATAAGTTTAATAGTTTACATGCCTCGTCAACAACTGCTTTATTATATAGATTTTTATTTTTATCTTTAGTGGCAATTTTAGTGAAAGTTACTTCAATATCACTATCTTTTGCTTTCTCATATTCTTGGTTTGTTATTTTTCCATCGCTTAGCATCTCTTTTAAAACAAGATTTCGCCGTTTTAAACAATTAACTTTATTCTTAATAGGTGAGTAGGTGGCTGGTGCTTTAATAAGTCCGGCAAGCGTTGCGCTCTCGGCAAGTGTTAATTCTTTTGGTGTTTTATTAAAGTAAATTCTGCTTGCATCTGCAATTCCGTAAGCATTTTCACCAAAATAAATTGCGTTTAAATAACCTTCAAAAATTTCCTTTTTGCTAAGTTTTTTTTCCATTTCTTTAGCAAGTTTAATTTCTTGTAACTTTCGTTTAAAAGTTCTTTCATGTGATAAATGAGTGTTTTTAATTAATTGTTGGCTAATAGTGGAAGCACCTTCTTTAATTGAACCGTTAATAATATTATTATAACCTGCTTTTATCATGCGTTTATAATTCACACCCTTATGATTAAAAAAATCTTTATCTTCAATAGAAATAAAAGCGTTAACAGTATACAAGTTTATATCAGCAAGTGTTGTAAAATCATTGTTAGTATTTTCATTTAAAACTGTGCCAACTTCGTTTACGATTACTAAATTTCCACTATTTGCAAACACTTTATTTCTGTCAAATGCAAAACTTGTTGTGTCAAGAGCAAAAAACAGTGTAAAAAAAACACTTGCAAATATTATCATAATTAATATAAATATTATAGAGTATTTTAAAAATCTTTTCATTAATTAACTGCACCTAACTATTTAACAGTATTATGTTCTAATATGTTGAAATTATCACAAAAAAAGTGTATACTGTTAAATAATTACGAAATTTTTTGATTTTTGAAAAAATCAATTTAGGAAATATTATGATAAAACAAAAATATTATTTAATAAAAACTTATGGATGCCAAATGAATGTGCACGAAAGTGAGAAATTAGCAGGTGTGTTGAATTTATTTGGCTATATTGAAACGAGTGAACAGTTAAGCGCTGATATTGTTGTTTTTAACACTTGTTGTATTCGTGACGGAGCAGAGCAAAAACTTTATGCACATATCGGTGCTTTAAAAAGTTTAAAAAAGAATAATCCTAATCTAATTATTTGCGTTTGCGGTTGTGCATCGCAAGCAGAGGGCAGAGCGGAAATAATTAAGAAAAAATTTCCCTTTGTTGATATTATTATTGGAACACATAATTTGCATGTGTTTCAAGAATATTTAGAAAGTTTTATAGAAAATAAAAAGTATATTTGTGATGTTTGGGAAAATGAGCGAGAAATAAACGAAAATTATAATGCTCTGCGCACAAGTGGGGCAAATGCTTGGGTAAATATAAGTTATGGCTGTAACAATTTTTGCTCTTATTGTATTGTTCCATTTGTTAGGGGAAAAGAACGAAGCCGAAAAATGGAGGATATAATTAATGAAGTTAAAAATCTTATTAAGGAAGGTTATAAGTATATAACTTTACTTGGTCAAAATGTAAATAGTTATGGTAATGACATAGATGATAAAAATATAACTTTTGCTAAACTGTTAGAAAAATGTGCGAAGTTAGATGGAAATTTTAAACTCAAATTTATGACTAGCCATCCAAAAGATTTAACGGAAGATGTAATTAAAACCATTGCAACTAATGATAAAATTTGCAAAGTTATTCATTTGCCAGTTCAATCGGGTAGTAATAAAATTTTAAAACTAATGAATAGAAAATACACAAAAGAGCATTATCTTTCACTTATTAAAAATATTAGAAACCATATTCCGGATTGTTATATCTCCACTGATATAATTGTGGGTTTTCCATGCGAAAATGAAGAAGATTTCATGGAAACTTATAACTTAATTAAAGAAGTTCAATATGATGGAGTTTTTGCTTTTATGTATTCCAAAAGAAGTGGTACAGTAGCTGATAAAATGGAAGAACAAGTTTCTAACGAAATTAAAAGAAAAAGAGTAAACGAATTATTAAAGTTATCTAAAAGTATAACAAAACAAAAAAATAGTGAGTTGATTGGGAAAGTCATTAATGCTTTGGTTGATAGTTATGATAAAGAAAAGAAGGGATATAACACTTTTACCGATAGTGGTAAATCAATATTTGTCCCTAGCGATAAAAACATTATCAGCATACATTCATTTCATAAAGTTGAAGTGAAAAGGATGATAAATAATAAACTTATCGGAGAATTTTTAAATTAAGAAAGGAAAATAAAATGTCAATTTCACCAATGATGCAACATTATTTGCAAACTAAAGAAAAATATAAAGACACAATTTTATTATATAGATTGGGTGATTTCTATGAACTTTTTTTTGAGGATGCAGATATTTGTAGTAGAGAACTAGGGCTTACACTAACTGGAAAGGCATGTGGTTTAGAAAAAAACGCACCAATGTGTGGAATGCCTGCTAAGGCAGTTGAAACATACATTTCAAAGCTTATTAATAAAGGATATAAAGTTGCAATCTGTGAACAATTAACTCAACCACAAAAAGGTGTTAAGATAGTAGAACGAGATGTTGTTAGAGTAATAACTGCAGGAACTGTTATTGATAGCGAGATGCTTGACGATAAATCACAGTCTTTTATTGCATCCGTATTTAAAGAGAAAAATAACATTGGTATTTCATATATTGACATTACTACTGGCGACTTTTTTATGTCACAGTTTACTGAATATAATGTTTTGGATAAACTTAACGATTTTTTAGTTATGATTACTCCTAAAGAAATTATATGTAACAAAGAAATGCTAGATTGTTCCAGCACACTATTTTGCGTCCAAAATCAAACCGTTCCGCACTTTAATTTATATAGTGAAGAAAGTTTTTTATTTGAAACAGCTAAAAAAATACTACTTAATCAAGTTAAAACCGATAGTTTAACCAAACTTAAATGTGGCAATAAGCAGTTTGCAGTGCAAAGTTCGGGTGCACTGCTAGCATATTTAAACGAAACACAAAAACGCAGTTTATACCATATTAATGCAGTTGAATTTGTAATGCTTAATGATTATATGCAACTTGATGCTAACACAAGAAGGAACCTTGAACTCGATACTACACTTCGTGAAAACAAAAAACGAGGCTCTTTATTTTGGTTGCTTGACAAAACTAAAACAAATATGGGTGCAAGAATGTTAAAATCATTTTTAGATAAACCTTTATTTGACGATAAAAAAATAAATGCGCGACTTAAAGGCGTTGAGGAATTAATTAAAAATATAATTAAGCGTGAAAGTTTAAAAGAATTGCTAGCAAAAGTGTATGACTTAGAACGGCTTACAGGCAAAATCGCTTATGGGAACCTTAATCCTAAAGATTGTTTGGCAATACAAGCAAGTTTACAGTTAGTTCCTAAAATTCTAGATGAATTATCAAGTTTTAATAGTGATATAATTAATGGTATAAAAGAAAATCTATTCGATTATAACGAGATAACTAAACTTCTTTTTGATGCAATTAATGAGAATGCCACAGTAAATTTGGCAGATGGTGGTTTTATTAAGAAAGGTTATAATAAAGAGCTTGATGAATATGATGATATCTCTAAAACAGGAAAAAAATGGATTTTAGAGTTAGAAGCAAATGAAAAGCAATCAACAGGAATTAAAAATTTAAAAATAAATTATAATAAGATTTTTGGTTATTTTATTGAAGTAACAAACAGTCAAAAAAGTTTAGTTCCATATAGATACACTCGCAAACAAACTATAGTCAACGCTGAAAGATATATAACAGATGAACTAAAACAAATTGAAGATAAAATTTTAAATGCAGAAGAAAAAAAGATAGTATTGGCACAAGAATTGTTTAAAGAAATTCATGCTAAACTCTTAGAATATATTAAAAAGTTTCAACTAACTGCAAAGTCACTGGCATTATTAGATGCGTTACTTTCTCTTGCTTCCGTTGCTGTTGAAAAAAACTATGTGAAGCCTATAATTAATAAAAATATAGATTCAATAGAAATTATCAACGGTAGACATCCAGTTGTTGAAACATTACTTAAAAATGAAGAATTTGTTCCAAATGACACCTTTTTAAATACAACTGATAGAAAAACTATGATTCTAACAGGACCTAATATGGCTGGAAAAAGCACATATATGCGCCAGGTTGCAATAATTACTCTTCTTGCACATATTGGTTCATATGTACCCGCAGAGAGTGCCAAGATAAGTTTAACCGATCGAATTTTTACTCGTATTGGTGCCAGTGACGATTTAACTGTGGGACAAAGTACTTTTATGGTAGAAATGCTAGAAGTGAGCAATATTTTAAAAAATGCAACTAACAATAGTTTAATTATACTTGACGAGGTAGGGCGAGGAACAAGCACTTTTGACGGACTTAGCATTGCATGGAGTGTTATGGAGTATGTTTCAAAATCATTAAACGCTAAAACTCTTTTTGCAACACATTTTCATGAGTTGACAGAACTTGAAGGGAAATTAGAGGGAGTTAAAAATTATCAAGTTAGTGTTAAAGAATTCAACAATCAGGTTATTTTTTTAAGGAAAATTGTTCGGGGTGGTGCTAATAAAAGTTTTGGCATTGAAGTTGCAGCGCTTGCAGAACTTCCAAAAGAGGTTATTGAAAACGCAAAACGCATCCTTCATAAACTTGAAGAAAATGCAATTAATGAAAATATTGTAAGTAAACTAAGTGAAGAAGATAACTTGGCTAGCAAAGAGAAAAAACAAAATATTAATGAAATTATTAATATTTTGACAGACTTAAATATAAATTCCTTAACTCCATTAAATGCTTTTGATATTTTAGTGCAACTTAAAAACTATCTTGATAAAAATTAAAAAATATCTTTAAAGTCACTTTCCGCATGATTAATATTAGTTAAATTTAATTGTGCATAAATTAAACAAAATCGTACTTAATAACTAATTTAAATGTTATTGTGAGATAAAATGCAAAAAATATTTTATATATTACATGTTTAAGAAAAAAAGTATAGAATTTGCTTTAAATTTAAACAGAGTATAAATTTAACAGAGAGATAAGGTAGTTATTAAGGAGTTAAGGTAGTTATTAAGTTTTAAAACAAAGTTAAATACAAAGGAATAATTAAAATGTTATTGTGAGATAAAATGCTTATAAACGATAAAATGCAAAAATATTTAATATATTACATGTCTAAAAAAATATAAATTTTCTTTAAATTTAAACAGGTAATTCAACAGAGAGTGTAAGTCCCGTTATTAAATTTTAAAACAAAGTTAAATACAAAAGGACTAATTTAAATGTTATTGTGAGATAAAATGCAAAAGAGTGGTAAGGTTTGTTATTTAGTTTAAAAACAAAGTTAAATATAACAAAAAGTAAATTATCTTAAAACAATAAAAAATATAGAGCAAATTAAGTTTCAAAATAATAATGCAATTTTTATTTTAAGTAGGCTATAAATTTAAAAATTAAAAAATTATTTTGTAAAAAGTAACGAATTTGCAAGTAAATTTGTAATGCTATTAAAAAAAATAATTAAGGAGAAAGAAAACATGTCTAAAATAAATATTTTAGATAAATCAATATATAATCTTATTTCAGCCGGCGAAGTGGTGGAAAAACCAGCCAGTGCTTTAAAAGAGTTAGTCGAAAACTCTATTGATGCGGGAGCCACTAATATTTCGATAGAAATAGAAAATGGCGGAATATCTAAAATTAAAATTACTGATAACGGAAGCGGTATAGAAAAAGATGATTTAATTAATGCTTTTTTGCCACATGCAACGAGTAAGATAACAACTGCTGATGATTTGCAATCCATCAGTACACTTGGTTTTAGGGGAGAAGCATTAAGTTCAATCGCGGCTGTTTCTTTTGTTACAATGATTTCTAAAACAAAGGACTCCGCCACTGGAAATAAGATAAAAATTTCAGGTGGAGAAATGGAAACGATCGAACCTTCTCCTGCTGTTGACGGTACAGTTATTTTAATTGAAAACTTATTTTTTAATGTTCCAGCACGAGCAAAATTTCTTAAAAAACCAAAACAAGAAGAAAGTGAAATAACAAACTATATAACTCGCCTTATTTTAGCCAACCCAAATATATCTTTTAAATACATGGCTGATGATAAGTTAATTTTTCAATCTTATGGAAATGGATTATTTGATGCAATCTATAATATATATGGCAAAAGTGTTGTAAATAACCTGCTTGAAGTTAACGCAATAACAGATGAGTTTAAACTTTCAGGTTATGTTGGAAAACCATCTTTTTCAAAGCCAAATAGAACATATCAAACTTTAGTTATCAACAATAGATATGTTATTAATCCACAAATATCGATAGCTGTATTTAAAGCATTTGAAAGTTTTTTAATGAAAAATCAATTTCCGTTTTTTGTTTTACATTTGGAAGTTGCCTTAGATAAAGTTGATGTAAATGTTCATCCTAACAAATTGGAAGTGAAGTTTGAGAAACCATCTCAAGTTTTTAGTTTTGTTTTAAACGCAATTTCAGATATACTATATAACACAAATTTTATGAAAAATATTAACCAGTTTAAGTCTGTTGACGAAAGAATTGTCAATAATGAAATAATTATTGACAATAAATCAAATTGTAATGACAAAAACTTCACAGAATTTGACAATAAATTAATTTCCAATACAACGCAAAAAGTTAATGATTTTGACAATAATGATAAAATTCAAAATAACAACGAAGATTTTTATCAAGAAAAATTTAATAAAAACCTAACTTCCTTATCATATTTTTTATCGAATGATTCAAAAAGTGAACTTCGCCAAGATGATAGTTTTGCTTACAATCTAACAAAAAATGCAACAAATAATAGTGTTATTCAAGAAAAAATAGTTGAAGTAGACAATTTGATTGAAAATAGTTTTATAGGAAAGATTTTTGGCACATATATAATTGTTCAAAAAGACAGCTCGATTTTTTTAATCGACCAACATGCTGCGCATGAGCGAATATTATATGATAAATTAACTCGCGAAATTGAAAATAATTTTGTTCATTCGCAAGCTTTAATTATTCCGCATGTGCTTGAGTTAAATGCCATGGAAAAAGATTTTATAGAAGAAAATTTTCATGTTTTGGAAGGTTTTGGTTTTGAACTAGAAGAGTTTGGAGTAAATAGTTATAAAGTTTCTTCTGTTCCATTAATTTTAGCAGACATTAATTTAAAAACATTTTTTGACAACTTTTTAAAAGAGATTAGCGTTAATTCCACACTTAAAAAAGAGGAAATTTTAAAAGATTATTTGGCAAAAAATGCATGCAAAAATGCAGTTAAAGCAAATGATAAATTGCATCAAAATGAAATTGAAAAATTGATAAGCATTTTAAAAACAACTAAAATATTGTTATGTCCGCATGGAAGACCAATAATCATTGAAATCACTAAAACTGAAATAGAAAAGTGGTTCAAGAGGATAGTTTAATGAAAAAATATGACTGCATAATTTTATTAGGTCCAACAGGCTCAGGAAAAACCGAACTTTCTTTAAATTTAGCAAAAGAAGTGAATGGGGAAATTATTAATGCAGATAGCATGCAAGTTTATAAATATTTTAATATTGGCACCGCAAAAGCTACAAAAAATCAATTAAAAGAAGTAAATCATCATCTACTTGATTTTTTAGAACCTACTGAAAATTTTACTGTGGCTGATTATAAAAAAATGGCAAATGAAAAAATTACCCGAATAATTGCAAATAGTAAAATACCTATTATTGTTGGAGGAACGGGATTTTATATTGATTCTCTAATCAAAAACTTATCTTATGGATGCAGTGGCGCTAACTTAGAAGCTAGAGAAAAATATAATAATATTTTATCAAGTAAAGGAAAAGAGTATTTATTTTCAATTTTAAAAAAAGTAGACAAAGTAAGTGCTAATAAACTTCATGTTAACGATACTAAAAGAGTTATTCGAGCGTTAGAAATATATGAAACAACAAAAATTCCTAAATCTAATATTATTAAAGATGACGAAGAAAGTAAGAACAATAAAGCAATTTATCCTCTCTTAATTGGTTTAAATTTAAATAGGGAAGAACTATATGAAAAAATAAATGCAAGAGTTGATAATATGATAAAAAACAGATTATTAGAAGAAGCAGAAACAATATATAATAATTTCCCTGATAGAAATTTACAAGCTATGCAGGCAATAGGTTATAAAGAACTGTTTGATTATTTTGAAGGAAAAATATCACTTAATAGTGCCATCGAAAAAATTAAACAAAACTCAAGAAACTATGCTAAACGACAATTAACTTGGTTTAGAAAAAATGAAAAAATTATTTGGTTTAATAAATCCAATATGCAAG
>CALNBM010000033.1 GCA_937874195.1 uncultured Clostridia bacterium
AATATTATAACACCTGTTAAATATACTGTTTCTATGCAGGTCTTAATTAGCATTTGTATTAAAAATCTCATATTTATCTCCACTTTCTATATTATTTCATAAACTTAAAGATCTATTAAACATATATTTATAACAATTTTCTTCCTTAAAGCCGCATTTCAAATATAATTTTTCAGCATACTTTGTCCAAAGAAATTTACTTGTACCTTTTATGGTCGGATAATTATTTATAAATTCAATTAGCTTTTTCCCCAATCCCATGCCTCTATATTTTTCATCAATAATTACGTCTAATATTAAACTGTAAACAGCATAATCACTGACAACTCTTGCAAATCCAATTTGTATATCATTATGGTAAATTGCAAAACAAAAGGAGTGCTCAATTGTCTTAGCAATAACTTTAGCAGGTCGGTTTTTAGCCCAATGAGATTGCCTTAGTAAATTACAAACTCCTTCTAGTTTAATTTTGTCAACATCATCTGTAAGTATGTATTCACCATCTACTATTTCCATTACAAAAGCTCCCTTCTAAAATTTCATTTTAATTTATTGCTTTTTTTAAAGCTTTTTTTTAACTCTGTCAGCGTTTTTATATTTAAATCATATATAATAAAATAACAAATAAAAAATAAAACCATGCGGGTGTGGCGAAATTGGCAGACGCACTAGACTTAGGATCTAGCGGGAAACCATGGGGGTTCAAGTCCCTCCATCCGCACCACAAAAAGACGGCATCTAAACCGTCTTTTTATTTTTTATAATGAATGTTGGTTTTTATGGTATAGTTCATATAGTGAAATAGTTTATAGTAAAAAAATCGTGCAAAACTTCAAGATTAATTATAATTTCTATATTTTCTAATGCTAGCACAAAAGTGATAAACTCTAAAAGTTTTTTCCTTTTTTTTAATAGGTTAATAAATTTATAAACCACATTGCCATCTGTGTTTTAAAAAATTAATTCTATATACATTTTTGCATATAGATTTTATTCAGTTTTTGTTTGCACCACAAAAAAACGGCATCTAAACCGCCTTTTTATTTTTTATAATGAATGTTGATTTTTATAGTATAACTTAGAACCGATAGAAACTAATAATAAATTTATTAAACAAAAAGCAACACTATTTTATAACATTTTCAATATATTTTCCATTGTTTTCACGCATGTGTAAAGCCATTTTAATAACATTATAAGCACCGTCATATACGCCCGCAATCTTATTAATTTTAATATGATAACACATACTTTTGAGTAAGCTGTTATCGTTGTTAAAATGATCTATCATTGAAAAAATTTCTTTTTTGGTTGAGCACTCGTATGTACCATCGCCAATTTCACTCGTTCTAATCGCTCCATACATTTCATGACCGCCTACCCTTGTTATTATTATTTTAGGAACAGGATAAAATGCCATTTCACTTGGTTTTGTTATCACACAATCCACAAAGCGCATTAAGAGGTTGGTTGCATAAACAGCTTCAAAAATATTACTGTTATATATAAAATAAATACCCTTAGTTTTTTGGGTCTTATTTTTTTCCACAAACGCTTCAAGTTCGCAGTAAGTATCATCAAAGAAATTAAATAAATGCTTATAATTTGCTAACTTTTTTAGTAAGTAATCTATAACATTTTTGTGATCGCCGACATTGATAAATAAAGACGCAGAATTCTTTTCTATATATGGAATAAAATGTTTAATAATATCTGCAGTTAACTCACGCTGTGCGCCGGCGCCACCAATACTAATTAAATATCTTTTATCAAACTTTTTTTGCGCTCGCTCTAACCTGTTAGCACAATCTCCTTCAATGTACGCTACTAATTCATGGTCAACATAATGACCTGCATAATAAATTGCATGTGCTGGAAGTGGTTGAAGTTTTTTGCGCTTATTCATACTCCTTAAAGATTTATATCCTAAATAAGCCGACGGAGTTTGAACAGCATGAACACTTCCTTCTGAATAATGAATGGATATAGGCCAGTTATCGGGTATAGCATTAACAACATTTTTCATACCCGCATGAATTGCTCCTTGTGAACAAAATGCGTGCGTTGCCACAAACGGCACCTTTTTAGGCAAATTTTTAAATATAGGCATAAATAGTTCGGTTGTTCGTTGGTCTATTGCGTAACCCTCTATTCGTTTATAATAGTTCATACTAATTGGATCCCAAAAAAACTTATTGAATATCCTTGATTTTTGAGAAAGCCTTGAAGCAAAAGAATAAAGTTTGTCTTGATATTTTAAAACTTTTGTGCATAAGCTGTTTTCAAAATTGCTAAGATCAAACCAATACGGATTATATCCCAGCGCACGCGCCGCAGATACCATTGCCATAGCAATTCTATAATGACCATATCCCATTCGTATATTCCCAATGACAACTGCTTTGTCATCATTTAATACCAACGGCATATCACCTGCATTAATGGGAACGATATTTTTACATTCAAATAATTTATATAGTAAAAAATCGTCCACGGCTTTTATTTTATAATCCACTTCACTATCGTCGCCGAATTTTTTAACAAAAAACCTTTTGTACCTAAGCGCAAATCGTTGCGTAGCATTACCAATTTTATTGCCAAAAACAAGCTTAGACTTATTAATCTTTTTCATAAATACCTCAATTAATTTATATGCTTTTCTAAATTATAGTGTTTGAAAACAAGCGAATTATATAGTAGTTTGAAAATGTTGCAAGATAATATTGCGATTAATTGATAACATGACTTTTAAACCCAAAAGACGTTATTTAAATAATTAATTTTATTATATCTTATTTTTAGAAACTTTCAAAACTTTTTATCGACAAAAAAACAACCGCGCATAGTTATTACTATCACTTATGATTCTTGATTATTCTCTTATTACTAGTCTTTGGCTCGACTATCTTTTAAATAAAAGCAGTGTTCGTCATATTGGTTGCCACTCACTTAGGCACACATTTATAACATCACTATTAAGACAAAAATTAAATGTTAAAGTTGTTACAAAATTGACGGACACGCCAACCCTAATGTAACATTATCAACATACGACCCACTTTTTAGAAGAGGACAACAATGAGGCAGCGGAAATAATGAATAGATTGTTAGGATAAAGCTAATTCTTAACTTTGTAAACTATCACTATTATGCCCACAATTAATGCTACTACGCCTATTGAAATTAACGTAATAGCCCACCATTGCAAAGCAATAAACCATTTAATAAATTGGGAAATCCAACCAAATACTAAAGTTATTCCTACAAAAACAGCAAATCTGATTATCCAATGGACAATACTCATTGTTTTCGATTCATAACAACCGATAGCATCAAATATAATCCCTACTAACTTGAAGGCTACAACATATGCTATAAAATTAACTATGACAAATAAAATAACATCCAACCACCAAATATTTGTTATAGTAAATAAATTAATAAAAAAATCGTAAAGTGCTTTCATAATTATCCTTTGTATTTAATTATATTTGGTGTTCCCGACAGGGATCGAACCTGTGACTAACCCTTAGGAGTAATCGCCTTACCTTAATTCAATGATTTGAATAAAAATATAGCGATTGAATGAAAATATAAACCCTTATTCAATGCAAAAATGGAGTTTAAATACTCTAAATATACTGAATAAAAGTGTATAAAATATAAATGCAAAATATTATGGTGCAGATTTTATACACTTTCTATTTTTTATAATCCCACTATACCCCGTTTTCCCTTTATCTTACAACACTTTTTGTCCGTTCTAATTAATCTTTTCCAGGGCTCGTGTTATCCGTTAATAAAAACTAATAAAAATTATTTGCTAAATATTTTGCATTAGAGTTGTTTTATGTTATACTTAAAAAGTAAAGAAAGTAAAGATTATTAAAAGGGAGATAATGATGCAACTAATAAAAGTAGCTACTTTATCAGAAAAAGGGCAAGTTACAATACCGATAAAAATTAGAAAATTAATTGGAGTAGAAAATGGGCAATCAGTAGCTTTTTATTTAGATGGAAAGGATGTAGTTTTAATGAATATTAATAATTTAAATATTGAGATAAAAAATCCCAACAAAATAACTATCATCAAAGGAGAACGAAGATGAAAAAATTTATTGAATCTAAATTAGAATATGATGAAATTTATAAAAATAAAGATTTCACAGTCTCATTTTTGCCTGTTCATCTTTCTATTAGTAAAACATGCACAATCAAAAATAAAAAAGGTACAAGAAATGAAGAATACTATAAATGGCAATTTTTTTACTCTTTAGTTTATTCAGGAATGTATAACAAGGAAAACATTGGCTGTGAAATTAGTTTTCCTAAAGGGAATAAGGAATCTAAACCTATTAAATTTGATGGTGCAATATTCGATGATCCTTTATGGTTTGAACATTACAAACTTTTTCATATAAATAAAAGTCAAACTGATTTAGACTGGTTAAGAAGACATTTAATATGTGTAATTGAGTTTAAAGATGAAAATTCAAAAAATATTGAAGTAGTATATAATCAGCAATTAAAACCTGCGATGAAAGAATCTGAAAACAAATATACTCTAGGAATAATCTACGATGATGAAAGATTGTTCCTTTTCCAAAAAAAAGATAACGTGTTTTTAAGATTAGACGAATCTTTTAATTCTAAAGGAGATGAGAGCACAACAAAAGATCTAAATTTACATTTAGCTGATGCCTATTATAAAATACCTAACTATGATCAAATGATTAAACACATAACAAATGTTTCTTACGATAGAAGTCATAGAACGATTGATGATCTTGACATTGTAACGGGTGTTTATAGTAAGCAATTAACAGATGGAATATCTGCAATATTGAGAACTGCCGATAAAGTTGGTATGAGAAATACAAGAGGATATGAGATTATTATACAAACACTAGCCTTAAAAATATTTGATGAAAAACGCAGTTACAATTCAGATCCTAAACAATATCTCGATTTTTACAAAGGGCAGGAAGAAACAAAAAAATTAAATTTGCTTTTTTATATAACTAAAGAAGAAAAAAATTGCACTGATTTAAATGATGAGCATATTCAACAATTTATTAAAAGAATGAGAACTTTATATAATGAAGCTGCTAGTATATATAAATTTATTCTAAATGAAAATGATGCTGAAACTATTAATTGGAAAAATGAATCACACATTCACATATTAAGTGAAGTTGTTGAACAATTACAGGATTTTAGCTTTGTTAAATCGCAAAAAACAGATCTATATCAGCTTGTCTTTTATAAATTTGCTAATGAGTTTTCAAAAGCAGATAAAGGGCAATTTATTACCCCAATTCCTTTAATTGATTTTTTAGTACAAATTGTAAATCCTAGAAGTAATGAAAAAATAATAGATCCAACAGTTGGCATCGCTGATTTTTTATCTATTTCTTATGTAAATTCAAAAGGAAAGTTGGATGATAAAAATATTTTTGGTATTGATAACGATGAGCAAATGGTAATGTTAGCTCAATTAAATATGTTGTTAAATGGAGATGGAAATTCAGTATTAGAATATAAACCTGATTTGGGCTCAATAATATGGAAATTTAGTGAGAGAAATGATTTAGTCCAATTAAATCCAAAAATACATAAAAATGGTAAATGGGATGAATGGAATGACAACACAAAATTAAAAAAATTTGATGTAGTATTAACAAATCCTCCATTTGGAGATGATAGAAAGTTTGGACCTAAAAATTCAAACGAAAAAGAAATAATGGAAATGTATGAATTATGGAACATTGCAAGAAATGGAAATTCTATAGATTTGGGCTTAATTTTTTTAGAAAATGCATATCGAATATTAAAAGAGAATGGAAGAATGGGGATTATTTTATCAAATAGTATTGCATCAATAGATAGATGGGAAAAGGCTCGTAAGTGGTTGATGGATAAAATGCGTTTAGTGGCTTTATTTGACTTGCCACCTAATGTTTTTGCTGATACAGGTGTAAACACAACGTTAATAGTTGCATATAAACCATCTGAAAAAAAATTAAAAGAGTTGCAAAATAATAATTATGAAATTTTTGTAAAAGATATTAAAAATGTTGGATACGAGGTTAGAACATCTAAAAGAGTAAAATATTTTAATCCCATATATAAATTTAATGAAAAAACATTTGATATAATGCAAGATGTTGATGGTAATCCTCTTATTGATGAAGATTTTACTAATACAATTAATGATTTCAAAAATTGGTGTTATTCACAAGAAATTACTTTAAAATCAATTTTTATTGAGGATAAGTGATATGAAAACAAATTTCAAAAATATTATGAATAACAAATATGTATTTTCTGCTTCTTTATTAGAAGAATGTGAATACTCGAATAGAAATTATCCACTATTAAATGATTGTTTGAGTAAGAAATTAAGCTATAGTGATAATGGAACAGATGTAGGCAGTATAAATTACATGTCTAAATCAAAATATTTTATGATTAAAACAAAAGCTTTAAATAGGAACAGTTTTTTATTAAATTTTAATAGTGAAACTTGTCAATTTATTAATCCTAAATCTTTTATTAATATATCATTAAAAAAAGGAGATATTATTATATCAAAGGATTCAAACGTTGGAGACTCTATTATTCTTGATAAGGATTACGACACTGCAATGCTTTCAAGTGGATTATATAAATTACCAATAACAGAAAACAAATTATATATCTTATCCTATTTAAAACAAGCAAGTTTTTTTAATCAATTATCAAAAAAGGTTCCAAAAGGCGCAACAATTAAACATGGGAAAACATTATTTCTTGATTGTAAAATTCCATTTACAAGTGATAAAAAATTATTAAATGATATTGAAATTTATACTAAACAAATTATTGATAATGAGATAAAAATAAAAGAAAAGGAAAATATAATTTTTTCGCTGATAGAAAAAGAACTAAATTATGATGAAAATAATATTGAATATATTTTAAATAACAAAACAAATTATAAAGACATTTTGTCTTTTTTAAGATTAGATTCTGGAATATATAGTGCACATTTTAAGTATATGACCAATTTGATTAAAGAATATAAATTTGGATATAAAAACCTACTTGATGACTTAAAATATAATTCAACAAGAGGACAAAATTTGCAGGTCTCTGCAATTGGTATTAGTCAATATTCCGATGTGCCAAAAAAAGGTTTTTATAAGTTAATTACAAGCTCAGATCTGAATGATAATGGGACTTATGGACAATATAGATATATAGGTAATAAAAATAACTTATTAACAATTAAAAATAAAACCATAATGTTTTCTGCTACTGGACAGGCTAGTACAAGTGTTGGTAAAATTTGTGTTTTCATAAATCCTGAAAAAAATATTATTTCAAACATAAATTCATTCTTTTTCACTAACGATAATGAATCAAATGAAAATGTGAATTTTTGTGGAATGTTTCTTCATTTTTTACAACATAAAGGATATTATATAGATTTGGTTGGCAAGGGGAATGGTGGAAGTTTCACCGAAAAGCATTTTAATTTTCTAAATATTCCAAATTTCCCAGATTCTTTAAAAAACGAGATCTCTAAATTGTACAATGATTTTGAGGATGAAAATGATCCGGGGATTTTTCAACTAAGTGAAGAAAATAAAATACTAAAGAAATCAATTACAAAAATATTTGATTTAATAACAAAAAAAGACGACTAAGTAAGTCGTCTTTTTTCGTGCTGGTGTTCTCGGGCGGAGTTGAACCGTCGACCTACGGTTTAGGAAACCGTTGCTCTATCCTACTGAGCTACGAGAACATATTAATTTTATACATGCAAATTTTAACACGAAATGCTTGCAAATGCAATAACTTGCAAGTTATGTTCGCTAATTCTATGGGCAGTTTTTTATACGCTTTTCAATTTATCGAGTTTTATGAAGTGTGTATAAGTGCTTAAAATAGAAGGATTTGACGATTTTGGCTGTTTAATTCAATCCACATTAGGAGGGTTTCGTAAGGTCCCTTTTACTATGAAGTCATAAATTAAAAATATGTTGCGAATGACAATTATGAAAAAGTGCAGGAATTATGGAAATAACTATGGAAATTTTAGAAAAGCAAATTTTACAAATTATTAAAAGCAAAGCAATATAATAAACTCTTTAAGAGGCGATTGCGTTATCCAATTACGCCATATCCACATATTAAATCTTAACTCAAATAGTTTAACACCTTTACGACTTTAAAACAAGTATATGTTATAAAATGAAAAAAACAAATTTAGACAGGTTGAATATGCCCACATAAAATCTAAAAAATAATAAAAATCTGTCATTCATTTTGAAAATGCACATACTATTGGTACAATTATTTTAAATAGTAAGGGGTGAAAGTATGGTAAATATTAAATCGCAAAAAAATATTATTGTTTTTACAATTATTTTTATTGTTGCAACTTTACTTATGGTTTTTATGAGCACGCCAATTACATATACTGCAAACACTGGTGTTGGCGGATTAAAAGAATATTATGGCAATGATGGAGATGGTGCAGGCACAAAAGAAGATCCTTTTCTTATTGGCTCTTATCAAACACTAAATACCACTTTTAGATACCAAGCAACAATGCCAAATATGCACTATGTATTTATTGACAATATTGATATAACTGCAACTGAATGGGAGCCCATTGTTTCATTTGGTGAAGGAAGTGTTTTAGACGGTAATGGTTTTACTATTAACAACTTAAAAATACCATCAACTAATACTAATAGTTTAAAAGGACTCTTTTCCACATTATATGGCAGTGTTAAGAATCTTTATTTTACAAATATATTTATTCAAGGCGGAACATATATTGGTGCCGTTGCAGGTGAAAGCGCAGGGCGAGATATTACACTTGATAACATAAGGGTGGAAAGTGGCTCAATGACAACCTCTACATCAATGTCAATGGCGGGCGGACTGGTGGGCAGACTGTTTGGTTCAGGTATATCTAACAATAACCGTGCAAGTTTTATAATAAAAAACAGTTACACAAAAACTTCCAATATTCAAGCATACAATGGTGTTGGCGGTTTTATTGGCTTTATTCAAAGCGGAAATATTAATATAACAATCAAAAACTCTTTTCATGAAGGAAACATGAACGCAACTAATGTTTATGTGGCAGGAGCTATTGGAGGAGTTTCTAACACACTTAATAAAACAATAGTAATTGAAAACTGTTATGCAAAAGGAGCATTTACCGCATCAAGATATGTTGGAGGCATGGTTGGATACTTTAACGCACAAGCATATCCAACGCCGGAACTTTTCATTAATAATTGTTTTAGCCAAATAACAACCACAACAATTAACGCAACCACAAAAGGCGGAATATTTGGCCAAGCAACATATGCAGGTGGTGTGTTTATTAATAACTGCGTGGTGGTGAACGGTGCTGGAATCACAAAAATTGCTGGTGATCTATCAGTTAGTCAACAATGTGAAATGATAAACAGTGTACAAGAGTTAAACACGCAAATTATAGCAGATAAGTTAAACGACGGGGCAAATCCACCTAATTATGTTATTTATGAAAATCGACTAGAACTAAGAGTATTTGACCCTAGAATAATGTTTGTGTTTAATAGTAATGGTGGAACTTTCCCAGATTTAGAAAATGTTAAGGTTTATGATTTATTTAAAAACGATATTTTTATAGCATCCACCGTTTCCGTCCCACAAAGGACTGGCTATAATTTTACAGGCTGGAATACCATGGAAGACGGAAGTGGAAATAATTATATTGGCGAGGAAAGAATTGAAACCATTGACAACCTATCTCTATATGCTAATTGGCAAATAGTTTCTTATAGGTTATCGCACATTGGCGGCAATACACCCGGACAAATAATAACCTTTCATAACGAAAATGATGGAACGATAAACACCGCCACCCTAAACCAAAAAGGATATATCAAAACCTATTTAGGCACGGAAGACGCGAACGAACATACATTTAACTCCTTTTTAGTTTTGAAAAAAGAATACTTTGAAACGGAAGATTATCAAAATAACGACAAAGCATGGACAAGCATCGGTGCCGGATACTCAGTTGCTGATGGTAATCCATTATTAAAAGAACAAAGATTAAATTTTTACGACACAGAAACAGGATACTATCTGATTGATAAAAGTTTTATCGAGCAGTACGCAATTCTTAATGAAAGCGATATTATATTTATATTCAAACCTATTTATCATATAGTAGAAATTAACAGTTTTACTTTTGATGCTAAAATCCCTGCACAAAAGTCATACGCCATGGTGTATATAGACGGCATTTATAATCCCTACGGTTCAAAGCTAAACTATATTGCACCATATACAAACCAAATAGAAATGAAAATAATAGTAAACAAATATAGAGCACTTAAAGAAGTGCTGGTAGATAAAAATGACGGCAATCTATTTAACCCTGTTGAAAACATTGGGCAAGTGAATAATGTTTATACCTTCACTTTTAATTTAGTAGACGGAATGGTGTTTGAACTTGAATTTGAGTCAGTAAAGTTTGATATAAGCGTTATTGCTCAAACTTTTGATGGGATAACCCTACCTCAAGAATTGAATGCAATAATTAATAATGGTCCTTCACAAATATATTTAAATTCTTCATTTTCAAATGCTTTCGCTTCAACAGTTGCAGGATATCGGCTTGTGAATAACGCCGTAAATAACATTAAAATTTTTAATCAACTTACTTTAATTTACGATTATTTTTCAGCAATAAACGGCTCTATTAGTTTTGCATCAATGGATGCAGGTTTCCTTGATAAGTATTTAAACTTTGCTAATAACTCTAACGGTGAAATTGTTATTATTGCTGAATATATACAGCAATATATCTTAGATTTAGAAATTGAGTTTTTGTTAGAAGCTTATGGAAATGTAACCATTCAAATCACCAATTTGCAAGGCAACACAATGATAGTTTCACCATCTATGCTGGGATACTTTGATAATGGAAGTGTTGTTAAAATAACACTTGAACCAGATGATATATCACTTATTGAAAGCATAGAAAATGTGGATGCGGACGAATTAAACGATGAAGGCAATATAATTAATTTTGTGCTGGATAAAGATAGGAGCAATATTAAATTAACTTTTAGTGTGAAAGAATATATCCTAAATGTTAAAATGCTAGATATAAACGAAAACGAAATTTTAGACATTCAACCAATTATTGAAAAAAACGATAGGCTTTATGCAGAAGATGAAATAACACTTATATCAAAAAGCGCACATCCTAATTATGAGTTTTTAGGTTGGTATGCCCTCGTTGGTGAAATGTTACACGAGTTACCTCCCCCACTAAATCAAACTATTGAAAGACTTATTCTATCACAAAGTTTTATTGAAAACTATACTGATGGCTTAGAAATTAATATTGTGGGAAAGTTTATTAGATTATATGAAATGAATATAATTATTCCTACTCAAAATACCGGCAGTTTTGAATTAACAGTTTTAAATGAACAGGAAGGTGGCAAGCAGTTAGCGAATAATTTATTTAGAGAAGGTACGCTTGTTAGAATCACAGTAAATCCAAATAAGCATTATATGCTAGGAAGTGTGCTTGGGTTAGGTGCGGACGACTTAGTTCAAGGCAATAACATTAATATTTTAGTTAACTCCACATTGTTTATAACAATTCCTTTCAATGCAATTAAATATGATATTGTTCAAACAAATGATTTAAAAGATGCAAATGGCGAAGTTATAATGACAAACACAAAACTCACACTTGGAGAAAAGATAACTCTAACTTTTAAACCAAGCTCTGGTTACGACCTAAGAAGCTGGAAAATAAACGGCGTGGACATACATGAATTAGATAATGCAGAAGTAAACGGAAACAATGTTACATTAACTGTTACTGAAACATTGTTACAATCACTTTCAGGCAATGAAATACGAATCGACAACGAAATTAAAACGATGATGAATAAAACTTATTTTTCACTACTACTCGCAGGAGGAATTATCATTCCTTCCCTACTTGCTTTAATTATTATTGTTGTTTTTTTAAGTGCAAAAAGAAAGAAAGAATATGATAGGCTAATGCAAGAACAAAAAGCTAATGAACGAAGACTTGCGTCTGTTGACTTTATTAAAAATCTAACTAACGAAAATAACGATAAATAGAGACAGGAGAAAAACATGATTAAAAATATTGAAAAAACAACTTCATCTATTATGATTATTATCTTTGCCTTTGTTCTTGCAATACTTGGTGTAGTATATATACAACCAAATAATGCTTACAATGTTTCTGCTATGGATTTTCAAAGCGACCACAAAGAGTACGCAGGAACAGACGGCTCGGGAAGTGGTAACAGTGAGGAGGATCCAATCCTAATCGGTAGTTATAACACTTTTAACACAATTGTAAGAAACCGCTCATTAACACAAACAACTTACTTTGTTTTAATTAAAAACATTGATTTAAGTCCCGCAAAC
>CALNBM010000034.1 GCA_937874195.1 uncultured Clostridia bacterium
AATTCTTTCATATCATTGACCGAAAATCCCATTTTATTAATTTTTTCTTTTATTGTAAAGGTATTAATATCCTCATAATACCAGAAATAAATAATTTTAATGTTGTTTTTCTTGCATTTTTCAAGTTTTTTCTCATCATCATTAGATTGTTTATTTATGCTCCTATTAAAATAATCTACTTCATATTTGTGTTGTATTCCGTTATATTCCATTCCAATACGTAAAGAAGGTATATAAACATCTAAAGACTGATTGCCTAAAAACGATGCCCTATATTGAAATATCGCATCTGGATATATTTTTACAACTAAATCATAAAGAAGTCTTTCTCTTTTCCATTTTATGGATTCTGATAATGGAATTTCACTATATAATTTCAATTCATCTAACAAAACCTGTTTGCTAAAATGATTAATATTTATAAAATCAGATGTATTATTACAATAATTGCAAATAAGATATTCTATAAAAACATCTTCCTTTATGTTTAATATTTTTATTATTTTTGCTTTTATTTTTTTAAATATAGTAAATTGATTCCAATACTCCAAATAAAATAGTCTTGCTTCATATATATTAGAATGATTTTCAAGCAAAAGTATGCAGATAAAATATACAATATTATATCCGTATATTTTATATGTACTAGGAGTCCTCTTTCCGTACCCCTTAAATTTAGAATAATTTAAGGAGTTATCGTCTTTAAAAAAATTATTTAATTTTTTTATATCCTTATCTTTTATAATTTGATTTGAAGAAAAAATATCAGTTTCCCTTAAATCAATTTGCCTTTGACATTTCTCAAAATCTATCAAACTATCCTTGAATTTAATATTTTTGATCGTTGATTCTCGTATGTTTATGAGTAAAAACTCATCATCTATTTTACAAACAATAATTTCTTCTCTATCTCTTCTATCATATATAAAATTATTATCATCAATCTTTTTAAATTTAGAAAAGGGCAATTTCATCGTTTTATTTACGGATAAATTAATGTATTGCGATTCATTTTTAAAAGAAATTATTATGTGTAATAAGTTATTTGATGATATTACATTAAATTCTGTTTCACTTTTAAATATTATGTCATACATATCAGATATAAAATCATATCTTTTTAAAATATATAAACCTTTTTCAAAGTAAACTGCTAACATTATATCTGGGAATTCAACTATTCTTTTCATAGATAGTAAACGCAATCTTTTGCTATGACTTTTATCATATTTAAAAAAATTAATACTATTAATATCTGTTATATTATTAAACTCATGTTTGTGTAAACAATATTTATATGTGACTAAGTGAGCGTCTTTTATTTTCTTTATTTCAGATAGAAATAAATAGTTGTTCAAATAAAAAGTAGGTAGTTTATTTTTTAAAAATTTTATAATATTCTTCTTAAGAATAAAAGCATTTTCGCTAAACACTTCGCTAACTTCTTTATCGTGATCTAATAAATAATTAGTTTGAAAGATTTCAGTATCAGAAAACTTTTTATCGTCTTTTATTATCTCCCAATATGTATTATATCTTTTAATATCCTTTATTGGAGCGTGGCTATATTCAACCGTTTTATCTTTTGATAATGTTTTATTCATAATTATCAACTCACTTATTTAAATAATTTTTAATTTTTTAAACATATAGATAATTCTATACTACTATTGAACAATTCATTAGTATCAAATTCTTTATGGAAATTAAGCGGTCTTATTTTAGCTACGACCGGTTTTTCTTGTGCCATTATAATCGGGAATAAAAATCTCACTTCATTTTGGCTTTTGTAAAAATTATCTTTAATAAAGAATTTTGTAAAAGGATCCTTTTTTCTGTATAAATCAAAGTGAGCATTATTCTTATTATTTAAATTAGTATATCTAATTAAATGAGAAGCAAAAGGAATGTTCATTGATTGTGCATATTCAAGTAGATTATCTTCAAGTTCTTTATAGAGAAAAATTACAGCAAAATCACCAAAATTAATTAGGTTGTTTTTAACGCACTCTTTAAAATAGTATTTATTATTCCTTTTTTCTAATATTTTATCTGATAATAAAGTTGTACAAAATATTGGCACTTTATCATCTCCAACAAATCCTTGAACATAGTCAGTTTTAAATTTAAAATCATTTATTTGCACAGTTTGATTATAGCAAATTATTTTTCCATCTAGTTTGTCGCCTCTATAAGTATTATTTTCAATTTTGTTAAAGTAGCCACTAAGATTCATAAAAATATTGCCTTTTATAAAGTCATCTCGATATTCTTTTTTGCTAAATATTTTTATTAATAAAGTTGTAATTTCTTTTCCATCTATTTTCATATTAACCTTTTATTTCTTCACTTAAACAAATTTTTGTCAATTGGCATACCGCAGTGAGGGCAAATTACATAAAAACTATCCAACGCGGTTTGGCAAAACGGACAGAACACAAATAGTTGTGGCTTTTTTATTTTGCTGTCTTTTTGGGGTTTATTTTTATCATTAAAAAACATAGTCCACCTCTTTAATCATACATAAATATTTTAATATAATTCTAGGATAAAGTCAAGATAAGTAAACATTGTTTAAAAATGGTATGTGAAATATTTCTTTAATCAATAATGTTTACAAAAAAACTATTTCAATAGTCTTTCAAAACATTAAATTTCCATTTAAATTTTGTCAAAAAAAATATTTCTAAAAAATAACTGTAGTATTTTTTTAAAAAAACTGTAACCAAAAATTTGGCAAGAAACAGTTATAAATAAAACCGAAAGTTCTGTTAAAACTCTCGGTCTATAGTCGTTTATCAATTTGACAAGACTGCCTACGACTGTTCAAAACGGCCTGAAATTGACTGATCATATTAATTTATTTATTTCAATATCCTTATTTTGTCCATTACAGGATTATATTCTTCTCTTGTCCAGAGTGGCATTTCCCAATTACTAATAATCGCTTCTAATCTCTCCTCATCTATTTTTGTATAATTAATTAATGATTCTTTTTCAACATTTTTAATGTAAATAAAATAATTTATTAAATAAATTATAAAGGCAAAATTCATTTCTTTTGATGTATAAAAATCTATTTTATCCTCAACAAAAACTTCAGGAAAAAGTTGTTTTAACCCTTCAATATTTTCGTTAACAATATTTAATGTTTTACCCTCAATTTTACTCATTTATTTCTCCTCCATAATCCGCATAGTTTCTTCTTTAGCTGTTTTTACAATCTCTAATAAATATTTTTCATTTAAATATTTTTCATATAGTTCTTTAAATCTAGTTCTATGATTTTCTTTATCTTGTGTATCAATCAAATCTTGCGGTAATTTTTTATATTGTACAAAAGCATTTCCATAAGTGTACGGATAAGAGTAAGGATACTTTTTAGAGCAAACAAAAATGCTAGACTCAATTAATTTATTTGCTTTATTATTTTCTGTATGCTTATAAATTTCATAAAAATATTTCAAGGCTCCAAAAATAGAATCTTTTTTTAGTCTTGTTTCTTTCTCTACATCCTTTTCTCCAATGCCTTCTCTTAACGGAAAAAGATTGTTTAAAAAATCAAAAAACTCCACATAAAAGTCTTTTTGATTATTTGCTGAAACTGCTTCTAATAACCTATTATAAGAATTTTCTAAGCCTTGTATTTTTATTTTACTTATCTCAATCATAACTTCCTCTTTTTTGTTTTCTTAACTGTTAACAAGTTTTTATTATCTGCGTTTACAGTTGATATTGCTTTTATGCCTGTTTCTTTTTCATAGTCAAGTTTTGCATTTTTTGCAACACTTCCACCACGCCTTGCAACTTTTTTATTGTCGGCAAAAGTAGTTGGTTGTTCTTGTTTTGAAAGGGTGGTTGTGGTGACTTCGGCAAGCATATTTAAAACCAGTTCGATATCGGTCATATTATCTCGCAGGTTTTCTTTTTTAAGATTTTTCAAGTTTTTGTATTCTTTAATACCTAAACCGCTCCATGCTTTTGTCATTTCATTTGTTAAAATCGCATAATCTTTTTCTTGTGTTATTCCTCGTTCTTGCCACTCGGCTGTAAGGTCTTTTCTTATTTTAATAGCCATCATTCTTTGGGTTATCCATTCTTCTGGATAACCTTTGACTCTGTAATATTCAACGCCTCTTTGCATTGCCTTTTCAGGGTCGGCAATTTCGTCTAATCTTTCACTACCAACTTGTGCAAGCCATACTTTAAACGGCTCAGCCTTAGGAGAGGGAATGGATTGAATAAGCCTAAAAATCCCTTTTGTGTCAAGCACATCTTGATTGTAAAACTTACCATCCGCAGACTGCAATTTCAGTTGACTACAATTTGTAGCCAACTCACTACCTTCCTTTTTTAATCGTGTCTTTAAAACACTCCAATATTTTCTAGGATTTGGGCTGTCAGTTAAAACACCCACAATATCAACGACACTAAACAACCATTCTTCTTTTTCATCATCCCAAGAAGTTCTTATTTGTTTGTCATTAAAGATCTTGATATTAGACATATTTGCTCCTTTGTTTAGTTAACATCCGTAGACATTATAACAATTGATCTTACTTCAAAGTATACCATAAAATTTATAGATTCAACTTCAAAAAACTTTATTTCATCATTTATTAACCAATTTTTCTCCTATGTATTAGTTATAATAACTTATTTTACTTATGGACCACAAATTGTTATCAACTTACAGTTTTGCGAGTTTTCTAACATCTTTCTCATTCGTGTTGTGAAGCGATTATAAAAATCTATAACTACGCTTATGTTTTCTTTAATATATTTGGCTTCCTCTGATTTATCAATATCCCATAGCATGCTATCTTCACTTGTCATATAAACGATTGAATAATCTTTTTTTACTTCTTCGAGCATTGGGTTTTCATAATCATTAGCAAGCAACATCGCTGTTTTGTCAATATCTGCAAGCATTAACGCAACTGTTTCTCGTGTGTAAAAATTGTCGGTCAAATACCATTCAAATTTTTTCTTATCTACATATATATCTGCATCTCTAACTTTATTTTCATATAAGTCTTTGTCAAAATATTTAAAGAAAAAATATTTTAGAAAACAATCAATATCGCCTTCTTCAATAGATATTTCCTCTTCTTTTAAATATCCCATTTGTTTCCAATCTTCATTAAAGTGAATTACTGGCATAATCCAAAAACAACTGCCTGGGTCATGACCTTCTATTATCTCAATTTCATATACATTATCATCTTTTCTTGAATCAAGTATTTCTTGATATTGTTCTTTGGTTATAACGCATTTAAAACCAAATTCGGAGTTTTCAATATATCCAATTTCTGTAAGTGTATCTATTAGAGAATGTGCTTTGGGGTAGCCACATTGTAATACTCTTTGCATCCATGCATTTGTTGTTTCTGCCTTTCCATCAATAATACCAAAAACAACTTCATCAACTCTTCTATCAAAGTCTTTAAAATAATCCTTTATATCTTTTAACACCAATTTCTCCTTTGTTAAAATGATTATATCATATAAACTTTGTTTTGTACTAATTTGTAAAAAACTAATTTTTACTTATCAATACAATTTCAGAGCCTTTTTCTTTTAAATTATTGAACTTAAATTGGTCTTTATAACGAATGGCATTCCATATTTCTTCTTCATCAAAGTTTAGTGTTTTAGATAATTCTGAATTTCCGATTTTATAAAATAAAACATTGTCTTTTAACTTAATCGTTTTGTTTGCTGTTTGTTTTGCAATGCTAATAATTTCTTGAATAATTGATTCTTCTTTATCGTCTTTTATTTTGCCTGTCTTTTTAAATTCTTCAAATGCCTCAACATTTTTGGGATCTTTATAAAACTCTCTTATGGGTTCAAGTAGAGATTGAGCGAAAGACCTAATCTTAAAATCGTATTCTTCTTTACTAATAGGTTTATAGCCAATATATAAATCAATTGTCCTTTTACCTAATTTGGTCTTTCCTTTGTATTCACACTCGCTAAGGTCAGGAACTAGAGGTTCATCTTTCTTTTCAGGTTCTTTGAATAAATCGTTTAAAGTAATTTCCAAAATGTCGGCTAATATTGGGTAAACATCAGGTGACGGGGAAATAAAATCATCTTCCCATGCAGTAATGTCTTTCGGAGTTATTTCCTTTTCTAAAATTGTTGATAACGCCTTTGCAAGTTTTGTTTTAGGAAATTTTTGTTTTTCTCTAATCTCTTTTAAATTATAAGCGAAATTTGTTTTCATTATTTTTACCTCACTTTTTATTTAATTTTACAACTTTATCTTGAAGTTACAAATTAAATAATTAACAAATGTTAAACCTACATATAATTGACTTAGGATAGCATTTATGATAATATTTGAATATGTTTTTGTCTTCGCAATTATTGAAGAATTCTTCCATGAATATGCATGCCTTCCTTTTATAATTATAGTGATGACAATAAAATTAGGAGATTATATGGCTAATGAATTAAGGTCGCTGTCAGATATATTTCAAAATAAATTATTTAGAATTCCAGATTATCAAAGAGGATATGCTTGGGGTGAAAATCAGCTTTTAGATTTTTGGGAAGATTTAACAAATTTAGCAGAGGATCGATATCATTATACAGGTTTGTTATCACTAAAGGAAATTCCCCAAAAGAATGCTGTGTTATCTGAAGATGATAAGTGGCTATTAAATAATGGCTATAAACTATTTCATGTAGTTGACGGGCAACAAAGATTAACTACATTTCAGATTTTATTAAATGAAATAGTTACATTTGTAAAGCAACTTGATGAAAATAAAGAGAAAAATAATGATGAGCAAATATTGCTAGGAACTGAGAATTTAAAATATATAAATGAGAAGTACCTTAGAAGAAAAAGACCTCCTCAAAATTTAATTACAACATATTTATTTGGATATGAAATTGATAATCCAAGTTATGAGTTTTTAAAATATAAAATTTTCAATGAACCTAATAGTGGAACACTTCAAGAGACTTTTTACACAAAAAACCTTATGTATGCTAAAAGTTTTTTTGCTGATGTAATTAACAAATTATACACTGAAGATGGTTTTGATGGAGTTGTAAGTATATTTAAAAAATTAACATTACACTTAATGTTTAATTTACATGAAATTGAAGATGATTATGATGTTTTTGTTGCTTTTGAAACAATGAATAATCGTGGTAAAAGACTTTCAAACTTGGAATTACTTAAAAACCGTTTGATATATTTGACAACACTATATGGCGATAGTAACTTAGATGAAATAGACAAAGATAAGTTGAGATCTGATATTAATGATGCATGGAAAGAGGTTTATTTTCAACTTGGTCGGAACCAAAGAAGTCCATTATCTGATGATGAGTTTCTTCAGGCACATTGGATTATGTATTTTAAATATACAAGATCAAAAGGAAATGATTATGTAAACTTCCTTTTAAACAAATTTTCTGCAAAAAATATTTTTAGTAAAATAGTCACGCCTATTAAGTCGGATGTAGTTGAACCTCAATTTATAGCGGAGGAAATGGATGAAGAGGAAAACAATGAGACTACACCAATTGTTTGGAGTAAATTAAAACCAAAAGAAATCCAAGAGTATGTTAAAAGCCTTAAAACTATGTCAAAATATTGGTATTACACCTATTTCCCTTTTGACAACTCTATTAATGGAGATATTTCCTTGGAAGAGGACGAAAAAATATGGATTGATAGATTAAACAGAATTGGAATTGCTTATTTTAGACCGTTACTTGCTACAATATTATCAAAAGTTAAAAAAACAACAGCTCAAGAAAGAATTGCGGCGTATAAGGCAATTGAAAGATTTATATTTGTAGAGTTTCGTCTTGGACAAACACAAAGCACATATAAAAGTAGTTACTATTACCTAAAAACAAAAGATTTATTGTATAATGATATAAGCTTAAAACAACTTACTGAAGATTTAGAATTAACTACTAATGCTGATTCAGTTGTAGCAATACCTTATTATATTGCTAAGGCAAAACAGAATTTTATTTCACGAGAAGGTTATTATAGTTGGAAAGCCTTAAGATATTTTTTGTATGAATATGAATATCAACTCTCTATCGCAAAAAATATTTCAAAAATAGAATGGAATTTATTTACAAAAATCGAAAAAGATAAGGTAACAATTGAGCATATTTTACCTCAAACACAAACAAATAAATATTGGAAAGATAAGTTTAATACATATAATTCGGGAGAAATGAAGATTTTTACAAGTACATTAGGAAACTTGCTACCTTTATCTCAAAGCATAAATTCCTCATTGCAAAATGATAGTTTTGACGATAAGAAAATGCCCCCTGAAAATAAAAAAAGGCGTGGCTATGTAAATGGTTCACACTCAGAAATTGAAGTGGCACAACAAACAGAATGGAATGCAGAAAGCATTTATAACAGAGGTTTGCGATTACTTGAGTTTCTAGAAAGCAGATGGAATATCAAACTAACTGATGAGCAAAAAGAAGCTTTAATGTATTTAGAAAAAGTTGATAGTCAAATAGTTGTTAAAAAATAGAAACAGCCTAAAAATCCGTTTTTCTAATTTTAATACAGCTCATTGTGCTATAATGTCAACATGCTAAGGCAATAAAAAGATAGTTCTGAAACAGACTTAGGCGGTCAAATTTGGTATGATTTATATATAAAAGTGGTAAAAACATGCCGGTTAGGGACAAATGGTGTCAAAAATAAAAATATGGACTGTGACCTTTTTAATTTTAGTGCCCTAAAACCGTGTATTTTACTGGCGATTTGAGAGAGGGTATAAATCCCCATTAAAAAGGTTGTCGGTTTTGGTAAGCACGAGGTCATGGGTTCAAATCCCATCATTAGCTCCACAGCAAAACCCCTTAAACCCCTTTAATCAAGGGCATAACAGGGTTTTTATTTTTTATTAATCCAATGCCACATCTTTATAAAATGGCAAAAAAAAGACCGGGAGTTATCTCTAACTCCCGGTCAATATCTATTGTTCTTCAATTCCAAAAATCGTTCTAAGCCTATCTAAACCTATCCAAAACGGACTGATTTGCAGTAAACTGCATTACTTTATTTTTTTTAAATCTTTTATATTAACAGAAATACAATCGCCATAAAATTCGTTATTGGCATTAATTCGAGAAAAATCAACTAAAATATAATTTTGTACAGCATAATTTTCCATTACACAGCCTGTGTCACCTTTATGTATTCCAAATTTTGTATATTTCTCATCTTCAACTAAGAGTTCTACTATATCAAATTCTTTTATTTCTAATGGTTCCAATTTAACTTTATTTAATAAATTCTTAGATTTAAACTTATTTAAAAGTTCATTTTTGTATTCACTTGGCAGCTGCTCTTTTTCTATACTTAAATCTTTATTCTCTATCTTTATAATTGCAAAATCACCATGATTACTTTCATTAAAAAACAAAACATTTGAATAATCAGAATTGGTTTCAATTATTATTCCGTGTAAGTTTATATATAAGTTTTTAGACTTATACTCTTCGTTTATATTTATTAGTTTTATTAAATCAAATTTTTTCATTTATCCAACCTCCAAATGGCGTAGTGTTTCTTATTTTTCCTTCCACGTCAACCATCCAACCAGCATAAAAAGAATTTCCTTTTAAATTTATGCCGATAGCCAGTCTTTGTCCATTTCTATCCAAATCTTTTAATATATAATTACCATTTAAGTATTCTTTAAGTGCTTGATTCTGATATTCTTTTTGAAGTTCATAAGCATTTTCTTTTGTGTATCCCCAAGACTCAAATAGACTTTTCTTTCCTTTTGATTTTTCATCATCTGTAAAAACATATCCTAAAAATTTTTCTATTGAACACTCTGAAAATGCTTTTGTTTTAACAAAACTTACACTTATTTGCAGCTTTTTACAATCGCAATTATCGTGTTGTGGTTGTTTTGGCATATTACTTTCTAAAAAGTAGCAACCATCAAGTGAAGTACAAGTCATACAGTGTCCTAAAAAAGCCAAAAGATATCGATTTAATTTTCTTAACCATTCTGGCTTGTTTGGAACTGAAAAATGATCCCATTCTATCCAACCATTATTTTATGATATTTCCATTTGCATCTGTGCCAAAATTATCAAATATACCCACATTATAACATATCTCCTTTAAAATGCAAAAGGTTGGAGAAATTCCTTTCTTCAACCTTTTCATAAGCTTAACATGTGATTGTGCTATATTTCAAGTTTCAGTGCCATTTTTTTACTTAAACTGTTTATTAATAATCTCCGCTGTTTTGTCAAAGTAGGTTTTATCTACAGAATTGTAGTTCATTATTGTAGTTTTTACATCTTTGTGCCCGAGCAGCATTTGGGTTATTTTTGGGTTGACATTGTTTTCAAACATAATACAACACACACAACCTTCTGGGAGTGAGCGTTTATATCTTAAAACAACAGATTATTTTTTATAATTTGATTTAAAAAATAAAGGAATTTAGCATTGCGAAGTTGTATTATATATTTATAAGATAAAAAATAATACTATAGAGTTAATTATTTAATGAGGACCAAAACTATATAAATATATAAAAGGAGATTTTGATGAGTTTTAATGGGTGTTTTTGAGTGTGCAGAATATGATGTAGAAGAAATTGCTAGTTATAAATGTGAGTGTTGTGATAAATTATATGAAATAGTTTTTTGTAGATTAAAAAACGGAAAACCATATTTTAGTATGTGGTATGGATTAGATAGGTGTAGCGATTTATTGAGTTTATTAAATTATTGTAAGAATAAAAATATAAAGTTTATGAAAGTTTAGATAACTGTTTTAGATTTGATAAAAAATAAGGTTATATTTACAAAGGAGAATAAAATGGAAAGTTTTAAAAAAGCAGGTAAGATTAAAGATTGGAAAATTTGGATTAATAATTTGCCTCAACAAAAAGGTGTTTATGCTGTAACTCGTGAAGAAGATATAGAACCAATATTTTTAGAAGTTGGAACAGGTGGTTTTTTTAAAAATGAAAATCCAAATGTTACAATTAATGAACTGAAAGAGAAATGGATAAAAAGCAACAAAACAATTATGTATATTGGTAAAGCAGGAAGCGATGATGCTAAAAAAACAAATGGAAGTGTAATAAAAAAAAGAGTAAAAGCATATATGCGGTTCGGCAATCAAAAAAAGTCACCACATCGTGGAGGAAAATATATTTGGCAACTAGAAAATTCGGGTGAATTAATTGTTTGGTATTTTGTATGTGATAATCCAGAAGTAACTGAAGGCAGATTAATAAAAAAATATAAACCTTTTGCAAATTTAAAGGATGAAAAAATATGATAGATATTTATGATTCTAGAGTGTAAGAATTGGCGAAACAATTATATAGTTTTATTGACAATATTTGGTTTAGAAGGTTTACGAAACCTAGTGAAGGTTTGGTTATAAAAAAACCGGCTTTAGATGATATAAAATCTAGTTTTACTCGCCTAAATATTTTTTATTTGGTAAAATTGAAGATGTTAATGAAGACCATCAACACCATTTTTTACATCATAGCGCATGCAGTTTTCAACTATTTGAAGAATATGATTAATAATACGGGCAATAATTTGGCATTGGTAGTATATTTTTGTTTTATGGGCGGTAGATACTGAAAAAAAATTTTTCCGGTCAAAATATCAGGGCTAACCTTTCGACGAATATAAGATATAACCATTGCTTATGGCACCTTACATATTATGGAAATCAAAAAAAGATATGAATAAAGTTGATTTATATTTCTAAAACGAAAATATGATAAAGGCTGTTCTTATCCATTTATTTCCGTCATGTGCAAGCAAACTTGCTACAGTTGCCACAGAGCAGCACCAATTACTATAACATCAAAATTATTCTCTTTCATAAATCCTCCTTTAATTTATTAAAGAGGTAAATCCTTTTTGTTAAATTTAATTATGCTTATTCCAAATGTAACTATTCCGATAAGCACTAAGATTCCAAATTTCCATAAGTAACTTGTTGTGTTGTTTAGAATAGATGAAGTGTCAAAAAGTGTAATAATTGAGATGTAATTAAAGATGTTCATGGCTTCAATTCGGAGTGCCGAAGGTAAAGAAGTTCCGCCAACTAT
>CALNBM010000035.1 GCA_937874195.1 uncultured Clostridia bacterium
CGGAGGAGCAATTAAGGTTTAACAGTAAAATTATTAATGCGGAAGACTTTGATGCGCTCATTTCAAAAATAAACAATGATAAGTTTTGCTCAATAGTTTCTTCTGTTGTTTTTAAAGAAGATATACAAAATAGAGAATATTACATTTTAGGATGTATATTTGCAAAAGGAGTATAAATATGGAAATTGAACTAAATTACAACTTTTACAAAGACGGTGGAAGCTTTGTATATGCGATAAACAGAAACGATTTACAAAATGCATTAAAAAAGATAATGCGTAATTATTTTAAAATTGATAAACACGATATTATGGTGCATGTCACAAAAGCAAGGTGGATAATTGATTGGTTTTTAGGCGAACCAGTTGATGAGGATTGCAGTTTGTTAGAGTTTTTAGTTGAAGAATTTAAAGAAGAATTGCACGATTATTTTGAAGACGAGGCGAAAGATGCTTTTGACGAAGCAGAGGAATACGATTTTGACGACTACCACCCAAAACCGACATGGCAAAAATTCGAACAGTGAAAAATAAAAAATTAGTTGAAGAATTAAAAGGAAATAAATAATGAAAATATATGTAAGTGATAATATTTATGAATATTTAACAATAGGAAAAAGAGATATACACTCAGGGGTAGATGATGACCTTGTTGTAAAAAGCCTTGAACAGCACGATAAAGATTTGTTAAAAGAGTTTGCTAAAAAAATAATCAAAGAATTGTCGGATAAGATGTTTTTTGAAACTGAAATGAAGGACGTTAGAAACATTGTAAAGGAAATACTGGAAGAGCGAGGTATGGAATGAGAGAGTTGGGAAAAGAGTTCAAAGAGTTTCAAAAACTCATAAAAAAGTTTAAAGATGGTGCTATTAAAGATGTTTTATTTGTTCCATATAACACAGAGCCTATTTTAATGATTACACAAAGCAAATTTATAGAACACGAAGTAAAAATCCGTAAATCACTTGAAGAAGAGATTATTGAACTTAAAGAACATGTAAGGGCATTAAAAAGTTCACACGATTTATCACATCAAGCATATTTATTTGCGAAAAATGAGGGTTTAGATTTACAAAAACAAGAACGCCTAAAAGTAATAGCAGAGTTGGAAGAGTGGGCTGAACAAAATAGCGAAGTAGTAGATAAAGGTAATACTGTATTTATGACTGGCAAACTGCTAAAAAGCGACCTAAACCAAAAACTAAACGAAATGAAAGGAGAGTAAATGATTACAAAAAAACGATTAAAAGAAATCATAGATAAGCGAGGAGAAATTTATACTATCCACGAAAGTGTATTTGAAAACCCTTGTGTTGCCTGTATTGAAATTGATTGGGATTATACATATATTATTGAAGATAATTGTTTAACAGTTACTGGCACAGATTATGTAGGAGAAGATTTTTGTAGTGAGTACTCATTATTAGACCTATACGAACACAAAGCCGATGCAGAGTGGGAATTAGAGTTTGGGAATGTTAAAAGAACAGATAGGTTGGATTTGCCTCGTTGGGAAGAATTAAAGCCTGAAAAATTTGTGAAAGAAAATGCAGATAAAGAATTTGTAACACAAGACATAGTTGAGTTTGAGGCAAGTAAAGACATACATACCCTTGCATTATGCGTTAACGAGAACAACGAATTTAATATTGAATTATCTAGCGACACGGGTGAGTTTTATCAAAGTTTTGAATTTAGCAAAGACGGGTACAAAAAGGCTTGCAGGTTAACAAAAGAAATATTTTTAAAAGGAGTAAATTATGAGAGAAAACATAGGGCTGTTTAAGGCGAAAGATATTATCACAAAGGAATGGCGTGAAGGTCATCTATTAAAAGCAGGAAATATATTTTACATAGCGGTTGAGAGATATAATGAGAATATTATATTTAATCAAAAAAATTGTGATGATACATTTATATTTTATAGAATAGACCCCGAAACACTTTGCGAATGCACTGGGTTAAAAGACAAAAACGGCAAGAAGATTTTTGAAAATGATATTTTAAGTACTTACGGAAGCTATAATTTAACAGTTGTTTGGGATGAAGGAAACGCTATGTTTTATGCGGAATATGAAGGTATAAAAAGCGGACACGAAGATGATGACAATGATGATTTTGCAGATGCTTG
>CALNBM010000036.1 GCA_937874195.1 uncultured Clostridia bacterium
TTTTTGTTAAAAATACCTGCATTTGCATGAAAATTAATAAATTATGTATTGCTATAAATTTTGTTAAAAGTAGACACGATTTTTTTCCTCACTACTACACAAAATTAAAACACTTAATAAAATTAAAAATATTTTTTTTCTTTAAATTATTTCAAAAACAATCTAGTAGCAATAGCAGAAACTTGTTAGTTAATTGCAGGAAACATGAAACTCGCATTACCGAACTTAAAGCACAAAACATATTATTCAATACCCCGAACAAATTAATTAAAAAATAATTACTTACATATTGTTACTTGACAAATAAAAATATCCTTGCCCCACAAACACCAAACATTTTAAAAAAACTTAAACAAGTTATGTATAATTATTTATATTTAAGAATAAATATACTGTTATTAATTTTCAAATGAGAGATATTAATTGTGTTAAAATATGAATAAATATGCTTAAAGTATAGTTTATTTATTATATATGTTCAGTTGAATAATCTTCTTGAATAACTCGCTCTATATCTGCGTTTAATATTCTTAAATCATTTTCTATGTGATTATATCCCCTGTCAATGTGATAAACATCTTCCACTGTTGTGTGCCCTTCAGCAACTAATCCAGCTAACACTAGCCCCGCCCCACCTCTTAAGTCTGTTGTTATAACATTTGCCCCATATAGTTTATTTACGCCTTTAACAACTGCTGTTTGATTGTTTATAGAAATATCCGCACCCATTTTGGTTAGTTCTGTACAAATTTTAAATCTCGTTTCGAAAAGTGTTTCATTTATAACACTTGTGCCCTTACTTACGGTTTGAAGTACTAAAATTTGATTTTGTAAATCTGTTGGAAAACCCGGAAAAGGTTGTGTTTCAATTCTAGGCAAACATTTTAATTTCCCTTTGCTGCTTATCTTTATTAGCCTACCCTTGGTTGATATTTTACATCCTGCTTGTTTTAATTTTGATATCAATGCGAAATTATGTTCGGGAATACTTTTATCAAGTGTTATTTCTCCACCTGCTATCGCGCACGCAAGCATATAAGTTCCAGCTATAATTCTATCTCGAATCGCTTCATAAGTAACGGAATGTAAACACTTAACACCTTCTATTATGATAGTGCTCGTTCCTGCCCCACTTACTTTACCACCCGCTGCATTTATAAAATTTTGTAAATCTTCTATTTCTGGTTCACGCGCAGCATTATATATTGTAGTAATTCCTTTTAGTAATAAACTAGCCATCATTATATTTTCTGTTGCACCAACGCTTGCAAAATCCAAATGAACTTCGCCCGCTTTCATGTTCTTGCCATCGCAAATTATATAGCCATGTTTTTCCTCAATTTTAACATTTAATGTTCGTAACCCTTTTAAGTGTAAGTCGATTGGTCGATTTCCAATATTGCACCCACCGGGATATGCCACAGTAGCTTTTTTAAACCGTGAAAGAAGAGGTCCTAACATAAAGATGCTGGAACGAATTCTCTTTGTGTATTCTTCGGGAACTAAAAATTCATCCGCACACGACGCATCAATATAAATTTCATCATCGGTACAGATTGTTTTACATCCCAAATCTCCCAGAATTTCAACCATGCACATAACATCAGAATACATTGTGCAGTGCTTTAATGTAACTTCACCATCCACCACCACCGAACACGCGAGTATTGGTAGCAGTGCGTTTTTGGATGCCGCAACATCCAATTCACCAAAAAGAGTACGGCCACCTTTTACAATTAATGATTCCATAAAACTCCTTTTTATCTATTGTAAAAACTTCACAATTCATTTTATGGTAAAATCCAATCTTGTGTGAATATTATTTGTTTTATTACAAGCAAAAAAGCAAAAATAAAACCTCCTTAACTTTTATTATGCTAAAAAAGTAAAAATAGTGAGTTACGAACTCTATTAATTAGAAAATAATATTTTTTTAAATTTCTTTACAATCAGGAAAATAGTATCGCTCTTAATTTACAGCTTTTTTCTTTCTTTTAAAATATTTAGTTATATCAAATTTGCCTTGCTTTGTTGTAACATTATTTCTTGACATATTCGAAACATTCAATAAAATTCCAATTGCTCCCAAAAACACAACTAAGCTAGAGCCACCGGCACTCACAAAAGGAAGTGGAATCCCTGTTGGCGGAATTAAACCCGTTACAACACACAAATTAATAAGCAACTGACATGAAATAACAGCAACTATACCGAAACTTAAATAGCATCCAAACCTATCTTTTGCTCGCATAGCAATCTTAAAACCTAGTGTTATTATTACTGCGAAAATAAGTAAAATCAAAAAACATCCAAACAATCCAACTTCTTCGCCAATTATTGAGAATATGAAATCGCTTTCACTAAAAGGAAGAAATAAATATTTTTGTCTACTGTTAAATAACCCAATTCCAAACAAACCACCCGTTCCAAGAGAATAAAGCGATTGAATTAATTGATATCCCTCTTCTAGTGGATTTGCCCAAGGATCAATAAAAGCAATAAGGCGTTGAAATCTATAAGGCTCAATTACTATCAAAAACGGCACTAATAATAAAGCTGGAATTAATATAAGAACAAACCATTTTAAATTACTACCGCCAATTAAAAGCATAAGTAGCATAACCATACCAATGCAAAGAGTAACACTTAAATTTGGTTCAAGCAACACTAACAAACAAATACAACCACCCGATACTATCACAGGTAGCATTCCTTTAAGTGTGTTCATTTTTGTAAAATTTTTAGACATATAGGAAGCAACAAAAATAACAAAGCCAAATTTAGCAAGTTCGCTTGCTTGGAAACTTAGTCCTCCAATACCTATCCAACGATTTGCGCCTCTAGCACTAACACTAAGAAATGGTACAAAAACTAAAATTAATAAAAGAAATGATATGCCTAAAATATGCCATTTATATTTATGATATATTTCATAATTGATTTTGCTTAAAATAATTAAAGCCACAATTCCAACAATAAACCCAGTGAGTTGTTTTTTAACAAAATAAAAACTGTCATTATAATTTACTGCTGCATTATAACTGCTTGCGCTATATATAAACACCAAGCCAATTAATGTTAATAGCAATATAAAAAAAATAAGTAAATAGTTTTCAATACGACTTTTTTGCATCACTCATTTCCTAGTAATTGATAAATTGTTTTTTTGAAAAACTCTCCCCTTTCGGCATAGTTTGCAAACTCATTATAACTAGAACATGCTGGCGAAAATAAAATTGCCTGCCCACTTTTTACAATAGCAACAGCCATATCACAAGCAGCATATAAATTTTTTACTGCATATATATTATTAAATTTATTCTTTTTAGCAGCTTTTAAAACTCGTGACTTAACTTGCCCAAAAACTATAATACTTTTAACATTTGCAGTAACTTTATTAAAAAATATATCAAAGTTTAATTTTTTATCTTTTCCGCCTAGTAGTAATATAATTTCACAATTTATAATGCTGGCACTTTCTAATACTGCATGAATATTTGTCGCTTTACTATCATTCACTACCAGTATATTGCCAGTATTTGTCAAAATCTCATGTTTGTTTGACAAATTAAAATATTTTTCGACAACTTCATATATATACTTATTTTCAACACCTAATGTTTTCACCACTGCACACACTATTAAAATATCGTCTAAAAAAACTTTTGGCAGTTTTATATCATTAACATGTATAACCTTAGTTTCTTTGTTAGTTTTAAATGTGATTATATTATTTTTTATAAAACAGCCCTTATTTATAGTAGATTTAGAAGTATATATTTTTCTATTTTTTGCTACATTCATTATCAACTTAAAATATTCATCATCAATGTTAATAATTGCGAAATCGTTTCTTGTTTGGTTGTTAAATATTTTTAACTTACAACTTATATAGTTTTTCATATTTTTATGTCTATCTAAATGATCTTCAGCTATATTTATAATACATGCAATATTCGCTTTAAATTGTTTTACCGCCTCCAGTTGATAAGAACTAACTTCACAAACTATATAGTCATAATCATTTTCAGAAACCGAAGTTAAGGGTGTACCTATATTTCCGGCAACAACACAATTTATTCCAGAAGCTATTAAACAGTCATTAATCATAGATGAAGTTGTTGTTTTTCCATTAGTGCCGGTTATAGCAATTATTTTACTTTTTTTATTTTTTATTCTATAACCAAATTCCAACTCGCTTATTACTTCAATTTTATTTTTAATTGCAAGTTTAACATATTTATCATAAATCGATACTCCCGGAGAAATAACAACAAGATCAAATTGTGTTATTATTTTCTTACTTAATTTAGGAATATAATTTTCTTCCTCTAATACCAAATTATCATATATTGAAAATTTGATTTGATTTTTCTCTAAAACTTTTTTAACAGCTTGACCACTTTTTCCATATCCATAAATTAATATATTTTTATATTTTTTCATAAATTCACCATATAAATATTTATTCAATAAATTATGCTTTAAGAACTTAATCAACATAATTTACCTATTTAAGATAAGTATTACGAAAAAAAATTACTAAATAAAAAATATTAATATACGGAAATAACTAATATTACTACCTAACACGAAAGTGCCTGCACAAATCAATTAATTTATCAACAATGAAACTAATTAAATCAGTGGTGCAAAGTTGACATGAACGTTATATAAATAAAAAAAACCAAAATCAAATGCATAAATATATAAAAATTGTATTTTTTATAACATGTTTTAAACAAGTTAATTCTTATGAATTTTTGAAAAACAGGTGCATATTTATGCATTAAAAAACTTATTTAGTTACATACTCATCATCAACGAAAATACACAAAGAACGATAGTTATAATCACATATATTGAAACAATCTTTGTTTCCCTATATCCCAACTGTTCAAAATGATGGTGAAGTGGTGCCATTTTAAATATTCTTTTTCTCGTTAGTTTAAAATAACCCACCTGTAAAACAATGCTTAATGTTGTGATAACATACATTGCACCCATAATAATAAGCAGTAAATATTGACCAGTTAGTGCAAAAATTGCTGCTAAAAATCCACCAAGCGCTAAGGAACCCGTATCGCCCATAAAAATCTTTGCAGGATGAGAATTTAAACATAAAAATGCTAAGATTGAACCACTAACACCACCTGCTAATATTAAAACATTTGTTACTTCACTTGCCCTAACTATTTCCACGACTGTTTCATTAGAAACGCTAGCCGTCAATCCAATTATTAGTGTAAAAAACGATAAAACAACAAAAGTTACTCCGCCCGCAAGGCCATCAAGCCCGTCAATAAAATTAACACTATTTGAAACTGCCACAAAATATAACATAACAAATATTATCAACCACCAACCAATACTAACTGAATAGTCTGTAAAAGGAAGAAAAATCTCTTTGGTTGTTATTGGCGAAGAATAAATGAAATAACCAAGAATTAGTCCAATACCAACTTGTCCAATAAATTTTTGATAAGCCATTAGCCCTAAATTTTGCTTAAATCTAATTTTGATAAAATCATCTAAAAATCCAAGCAAACCAAACCCGAGCATAGCAAGAAGCGCAACACTAGCCAGCCTGTTATCACTTTCAAAAAAAGTTAAATAACAAAAAAATGAGCCAAAAATAAAAATTAGCCCACCAATAGTCAGCGTGCCTTGTTTTGATTTGTGCTTGTCAACATAATCTAAAATAGATTGCTGTCCCTTTATTATTCGTATTAATTTCATTACTAATGGAGACATAATTAAACTAATTACAAACCCCACTAGAAAACTTAATAAAACTTTTTGCATTAATTTTCTTAGAAATCCTAACCCTTAGTTTATTTTAAGCAACTTTTTTACAATCATAATATCGCTATGTTCTTCATTTTTACCTTTTACTTTTTGATGAGTTTCAGCACCTTTACCAAGAAGTACAAGTGTGTCATTTGTTTTAAGATTTTTAAAAGCAAACTCTATTGCTTCTCTTCTGTTGCTAATAACTGTTACTTTGCATTTTTTAATACCCTTTTTTATATCAACAGCAATTTCTTCCACAGTTATAAAATTTGGATTATCGGCAGTTATAATGATTTCATCAGAATATGTGTCAACAACTTCACCCATAATTTTGCGTTTTTCTATATCAGAATAACCAACACAACCAAAAAGTGATATTATTTTACCTTGCCTTAATTTTTTAATTATGCCAAGAGTTTTTTCTAAGCCATCTGGAGTATGAGCAAAGTCAACAATTATTTTAATATTATTTTTATATTCAAAAATATTAAATCTGCCCTCAACTGGTGTCATTTTTTTTATTGCATCTCTTATAACATCATTTCTGCAACCTAAAACTTTTGCTGCTGTTATTGCTGCAAGTATGTTATAAATATTAAAATCACCCACTAAAATACTTTCTATATTAATTATATTGTCAAAAGTATTTACAATAAATTTTGAACCTTTCATACTTGTTTGAATGTCAATAGCAAATGAGTGGGCAGGATTTGATATTCCATAAGAAAAACACTCATTACCTGCTTCAACACAAATCTTTTTACCATACTCATCATCAATATTAACAACGCGTGTTTTCATATTATCTGCTGTGAAATAATTTATTTTAACGCTTGCATAATGTTCCATTGTTTTAAAATAATCCAAATGCTCGTTTGTAATGTTTGTAAAAATTCCAAGTTCACTTTTGATTCCGTGCAATTTTTTTAACTCAATAGCATGTGCACTTGCTTCAATTACCACATACTCAATACCAAACATGTAAAGTTGGTTAAAAATATAATGCAGTTCAATCGGGTCAGGTGTTGTCAGCGCGCAAGGAATTTTAAGTTCATTATCAAAATACACGCCATTAGTACCAATAACGCCAACCTTTTTGCCACATGCTCTTAGTATATGTGATAACAGTGCACAAATTGTTGTTTTGCCATTTGTACCAACGAGTGAAATGATTTTTAATTTATCAACAATATTGTTATTAAACCTTTTTGCAATCTCAGCCATTGCAATTCTAGAATCTTTAACTATTATTTGTGGCAAATTACTATCAGTTTTCCGCTCACATACAATAGCTACTGCGCCATTGTGTTCAGCCTCTAAAACATAGTCATGCCCGTCGAAGCTACCACCTGTAAGGCAAAAAAACAATCCGCCTTTTTCGCATTGTTTTGAATTATGACTAAGCGATTTAATAATTAAATTCTTATTATAGTTTTCCTTTATTGAAGGAATATCTTCAATTAATCTACACAGTTTCATATATTTCTCCTTCCTTTATTAAATATTAATGCAACTTTCTCTTTATTTGTGATTACTGTTTATTTTTATTATTTTATATTTTTCAAAAACATATTATTTAAAATTTGCAAATGAATATGAGTTTATTAATGGTATTACTTTGTTGCTTCATGATTCACGATACTAACTAATTACTTTAATATTTGATTATTAATTGATTATTTATAAACTTTTTATTTCCGATTAAATCCAAGTTATTAAAATGATTTTCATAGTGAAAATATAACTAAAACATTAATTATGATTACTATTTGTTGTTTTTTTAACTCGACTTTAAAGAACTGAACACTTTTTTCTACTATTTAACATAAGTTCAAATTAGTCGTATAAAAAGTTAATTATGATTACTATTTGTCGTTTTTTACTAACTCAACTTTATAGATTGAAAACATTTTTCTACTAACTCAACTTATTTTTAAAATTGAAAACATTTTTCTACTATTTAACATAATTATAATTCCAAATTAGTCATTTAAACATTTATTTTGGCTTTAATATTTAGGTATAAACATAATGAATATTATATTGCAATTAGTTATTTTTTTAATAATTATTAATGTGATAAGCCAAAACTATGCTAACTATATATTAAAACAGACTCGATTTGGTTTTGTATTACTTAAAACTAATTTATAAATCTTGCAAAAAAATAAAAATTTAATATACAATTATATATATTTACTTACTACATTATATTATATATGTTCAATTATTTATTTGCGTTTACAAAAAAAGACAATTTATGTTTAGTGTTATTCAACATAATTTGTCTTTTTTCAATTATTCTGTTGTCAATATTACCACTGCATTTTTATAAACATAAGTGTTAGGCGATGGCGTTTGACTTTGAACGAAAAATCCTTCACCCACTAATTTAATTTGCAAACTTAAATTTCTTAAAATTGTTAAAGCCTCCGCTAATCTCATGCCAACCAAATTTGGCATAAGAATGTTTTTTTCCATATTAGCCTTATCTTCTTCTAATCCCACTGGTTGATAATTCTTTAAAGAAATAATATCTTCAAAAATTGGCTTTGCATAAGGAGTTGCAACTATACTTCCAAAGAAATGACCACTTGCCGGCTCGTCAGCTAAAATTAAAATGGTGTAATCAGGATCATTTGCCGGAAATGAACCGATAAACGATGAAATATATTTATCGCTTATTCTTCCGTCAGTATATTTTTGCGTTGTACCAGTTTTACCACTTACTCTATAACCGGGAATAAACGCTTCGATAGCAGCAAATTTTTTTACAACTTCTTCAAACATTACTTTCATTTTTTCACTGGTATCGGCGGATACTGTTTTTTGAATTAACTCAGGCTCAGTTTGTGAAATAATTTTTCCGTTTACATCTCTAACCTCTTTCACTAAATATGGCTTCATTAAATTTCCACCGTTAAGTACTGAATTGACTGCGGTAATTAATTGGAGTGGAGAAATTGCGATTGCTTGCCCAAAACCCATTCTTGCTAAATCTACAATTTTAGCGTTATTTCTATTCATAATTATGCCACTTGCTTCAGCTAAGAAATCAACACCTAATTTGTCTCCTAGTCCAAACTTATTAAAATATTCATACATTCTATCATAACCTAACCTAAGTGCTAAATCCACAAACACTGAGTTGCAACTGTTGCATAATCCATCAGTTAGTGTTTGATGACCATGACCTATTGATTTCCAACACTTTATTCTTTCATTATCAACAATTCGATAACCCGGATCATAAAAAGTATCGGTAAGTTTAGCAACCCCACTATCAAGTGCTGCAGCCATAGTTAACACTTTAAAAGTTGAACCCGGTTCATAATTATCTGTAATTGCTATATTTCTTACACTACTTAATAACTCTTCAACATTGTCGCGTGGTGGACTATTTAAATTAAAACTTGGTTTTGAACTAACTGCAACAATCTCGCCAGTTTTTGTATTCATTATAATACCTGTTGCCGATTTAGGCTCGTGGTCTTGCATTAATTTTACAAGTGACCGCTCTAATGATTGTTGAATATTAACATCAATAGTAAGTGTTAAGCTGCATCCATCAATGCTTGGCAAATAGTGGCTAAGCGTGTTGTCAATCTGCACACCTCTAACATCGCTCTGGTCTATTATCATGCCGTTGACACCTTTCAAGTACTTATCATAGGCTACTTCAATTCCAGCCTGTCCCACATTATCAATAGTTGTGAAACCCAAAACTTGTGTTGCTAAATCACCAAAAGGATAATATCTGGCATTGTTTTCACTAAGTTTTATACCACTTATATTACTATCTTTTAATAACTTTGCTTGCGTTTCTTCCACTTGCAATTTAATTAAAACTTCGCTATAATTGGTGTTTTGCACTTTTCTTAATGTGTCATCAAAATCCAAGTTTAGCGTGGTGCTTAAAAAAAGGCTAACACTGGGCGCATCTTTTATCATGCTTGGTCTAACATAAACATCGTAAGTTGTGTAACTTTGCGCTAACACAACCCCGTTTGCATCAAAAATATCACCGCGTTTAGCGTTGATAGGTAAATCTCTAGACCATTGTTCGCTCGCCTTTATCTGTAACCATTTGCCTTGAATGATTTGAATATAAGCAAGTTTAAAAAAAACAATTAAAAAAATAGAGATTATAAGCATAAACACTACTAATAATCTCTTTTGTAGGGAAAATATTGAATTATTTGACAAGTTTTCATCCCCCGTTAATCAACGAACTTATGAAATTACATAACTTATTGAAAAAATTTGTTTCACCTTCTAGTTCAACATACTTAGTGGTTTCTGGCAAACTCAAATAAACAGCATTACCTGCATTTTCCAAGTAGCCTTCTGCCCTTAATTTTTCTTTAAAAGCCTCTTCGCTTGGCAAACTGTCATATTCGCTAATAATTTCATTGAGAGTGTTTTGTTCCATTTTAACACCTTCTCGTAATATTGTTATGCCGTACGACATTGAATTTATAACAAAAAAGTTGTAAATAACTAAAAAAGCTAGTAAAGCCACAACGCTAATTGCACTCACAATAAAAAGTTTGGTTTTAAATTGCACTGCGATTTCTTGCACTGCATTTGTTTTAACAAGAGTAAGTTTTTTAAAATCTGTATCAGCAACCGTAGCATTATCATATTCTTGAAAAAGATTTCTTACTTTTTCAGGATTGTATGAATCGTCAAACTTCCTAACTTGTGAAGAAACACCACCATAAGATGAAGGGTACAAATTTTTGCCCACAATCGTGTTGTTTTCTTCATCTAGAATTAACTTTTTATATTCTTTCACTTCCCTTTTAGCTCCTTTTAGATTTTCTCAATAACTCTTAGTTTTGCGCTTGAACTTCTTGGGTTTTTATTTAATTCTTCTTGAGTGGGGATAATTGGTTTTTTATTTATAATAATTATTTCCGCTTTATTATTACAAATACATATAGGGATTTTTTTATCACAAATACAGTTTAACGATAATGCTTTAAAAGTGTTTTTAACAATTCTATCTTCAAGTGAATGAAAAGTTATAACTGCTAGCCTTCCGCCTTTTTTAAGCTTATTTACCATTTGCTTCAAACACTGCTCTAAATAATCTAGTTCCTCATTAACTTCAATTCTAATTGCTTGAAATATTCTTGCAATAGTGGTTAAATTATTGAAAGGAACAACAGAAGTTATAATATCAACTAATTGCCTTGTTGTTTCGATTGGCTTAATTTTTCGATTTTTAGCTATAGCTCTAACAATATTTTTAGTTTTTGGCTCTTCACCATATTCAAAAAATATTTTAATCAGCCTATTTTCATCAAATTTATTTACAACTTCATAAGCATCAAGATTTTTTGTTTGGTCCATGCGCATATCAAGTTTTGCATCATGCCTAAATGAAAATCCGCGCTCGGCAGTATCTAATTGATAACTGCTTACTCCTAAATCTAATAGTATACCGTCAACTGCATCAATGTTTAATTCTTCTAATATACTTTCAATTTGTTTAAAATCACTTTTAACAAATGTAACATTATTTGATGCACTAAACTTTTCGTATCCAAACGCAAGTGCATCATCGTCCTTATCAATAGCAATTAATCTGCCAGATTTTAAACTTTCCAGTATTTTAGAAGAGTGACCACCACCTCCAAAAGTACCATCAACATAAATTCCGTCTCCTTTAATGTTTAGTGCTTCGATAACTTCTTTTAATAATACTGGTGTGTGTTTGAATTGTTTTTCCATTTTTAAATGTTTAGTTCGCTTAACTTACTAACGCTTTCGTCAAAAGTAAATTCACTTCCCTTATATTCCTGCCAATTTTCTTCGCTCCAAATTTCAATTCTATTGCCCACACCAATAAAAACAATATTTTTTAAAATCTTCGCGTATTCTTTTAGCGTTGAAGGCATAAGAAACCTTCCTTGAGAATCTTCTTGTGCTTCAAAAGACGAGCTAAGCAACATTCTTATAGGTTTTTGAGTGTTTATATCGAAAGTTGGCACTGCAGAAAGTTTAACTAAAAATTCATCAACAAAATATTTTTTATCAAAAACAAACAAACATCCATTTGTTCCTTTTGTGATAATGCATTCTTTTGTTGAAAAAGCACTTTTTAACTTAGCGGGAATTCTTATTCTTCCCTTTTCATCTAATTGATGAAAAAATTCTCCGAAAAACACTTTTACTCCTTTTACAATTCCATTATATAACTTTTTTTAACCACTTCCAACCATTTTTAACCACATTTCACTAAAAACTTAATAAAAAATAAAAAATAAGGTTGTTAAAACTCCTTATTTTTGTAAAAAAAAATTATATAAATGGCTAATATCAAGATTTTACTATGTTATTAGTGTAATAATTTATTAAATAATTCTAATTAACTTATTATTTACCAAATCACACGATGATAAAAAATATTTTATATTGTTTTTTTGAAACTTAAATTTTGTCTTAGGTGAAGGTCCATGCAAATGTCCAAAGACAACAATATCAACTTTATAACTTTCAAAAAGTTTTGTCATTTCATTTTTTTGAAACTTATTATTCATAGGTGGAAAATGAGTGAGAACAATTAATGTATCACTTTCTTGTTGCAATTTTTTTGCTGCTTTTAACGACAACTCCATTCTTATAAGTTCGCGTTTATAAATTTTCTCATTTTCAGGAGTCTCTTTACCATCGTCTGCTGGCGACCACCCCCTACTACCTGCAACAATAACATTGCCAATTTTAACAGCGTCATTTTGAAGAGCAATTATTTTTTCTGGCAAGTTTTCTCTAACTTGTGAAATACTATTCCACCAATAATCATGATTGCCTTTAATTATTATTTTATTGCCTTTAAATTTTGATATATATTGCAAATCCGGAATAGCATTTTCGAACTTCATTGCCCATGAAATATCTCCGCCGATTAATACTATGTCGTCATCACAAACTGTGTTTTTCCAATTTTTTTCAATTTTTTCCAAATAATTATCCCAAACAGGCCCAAAAATATCCATAGGCTTGTTGGAATTTATGCTTAAATGCAAATCCGATATTGCAAAAACTTTCATAATTTCCTTTTCTTTATATAAAATTAGCTAAAACTTAAAAAAAAACTTATACTTGCTCTAATAATTTTATAACATGATTTTCGTTTGTTATAACAAAATAATTTTGCATAAAAATTAAATAAAAATCCATTCTTGCTAGATTAATAGTATGAGCATGCTTTTTTTATTTGTTTATAAATTATAACATAGTGAAATTATTTCACCAAATTTTTTTTTAAGTCAAAGCAGTTTTAAATAGTATAAATATTTTTTTTAAAAAAGGCGTGATAACTATTAGTTTTTAGTCTTTGTTTATTACCTTAACCAGTTACATTATATTAACACTCGCAATTTTAAGGCTTTTTGCTTTTTATTTGAGTGTCAATTTTTGTTTGATAATAAATATCCCCACCTAAAAGTTATATTTTTATGTGAGATGCTAAGCCCTTTTCACCTTGTTTAAAGGTGCATTTTAATTTTATCATTTGGTGTTTTTAGTTTTAAATAGGTTAGATATTTATTTCACACTTATTTGGTTTGAAATCATATATTCTTTCTTGATTTCTTATTCTGCTATTGCTTTATTTCTCCCTACCGTAATTTTTAGGATGTTTTTGTCTATAAAAAAGTTTTTCTTTCACACATAGCATGTGGTTGCTTTAAACAAAAAAGCGAATTATTTCGATTTCGAAACACTTCGCTAATTTTTTTGTTGTTAAAATTTATAACGCTAACAACGAACTGGTTGTTGAGCTGGAAAAAGTGGTAGTTCAAAAACTGCGCTACATCTTTCTTGACTAAATTCCTGACATGGTGGAATATATGCATACCCATATGTTGGAACTAATATATCTGCTTCAACAACAATTTTTATTATTAGTGTAACACATAAGTCAACAGTAAACACATTGCTACTTAAGTGTTCGCCATCGGAACAAACTGCTGAACCAAAAGCTTCAACTGCGAAAGGTACAATTGAAGGTTGCGGAACATATAACACAACATCGTTAGATATCTCTATTGTGCCTGTTCCCGTGCCTGGTACGCCATTAGCATCGGTATAATGAATAGTGATAGGAATGTTTGCATCAGCAGAAACTCTTGCAAAACATGGTTTATCATCAAACCTATCCACAACAACATTAGTAAGATTTATATTACCGCTTGACGAGCAACTAACAAAAGTTAACGGAAATGTTGGATTTGCAGGAGTAAAATTATTTATAGCAATTTGTTCATCAACTAGTTGTACTTGTTTCATGCAAGCGTCGAAAACTTTTTTAACCTGAATAACAGCCTTTTCACATAAACCGTTTATTGGATTGCCGATAATTGGGCCAGGTAGATTACCTTGTCTATTTCCTGAGAAGAATGACATGTTTGTTTATTACCTCCTAACTTTATAACTAGTAAGCTATCGGATAATAATTTTTTTGCACACAAAACATTAATAAAGTGCCAAGCAATTTTTATGTATTACCAAACATTGTTTGATAATTAATCCGATAACACTTTATTATATGCTATCTTACTAATCAATTGTGCGGTAAAACAAAAATATAAATTAATTATAAGTATAAAAAAAACACTTTTCTCAAAGAGCACTTAGTCAGTTGCTTTATCTTATGGCAACTATCACACAGTTGGTTTAACTTTTTTTATTTTTTTTCTAAATTTATCAAAAAAATTAGTTGTTTTTTCAGCTTTAATCTTAGTGGAACTAACAGCCCATATAATAAAACCGGCTGAAATTAAGACGGTTGAAATACTCATTGAAAGCCATTGTGTCATGTTAAATTGTTGAATTTCATCAAATGAAGCCATAACAATTTGGTAAAAATTAAGTGGAGTAAAAGATACTAATGTATATCCGCCAATTTTTATTTCATTTAATAATTTTGTCAACACTATTAAAGTTATTAATGTTATAACCACAGGAATCCATCGTTTTTTACTAATAGCATTTAAAGATACCAGCATAATAGTTAAGAATGTTATAAAAATAAGTAGGAAACAAGAATTTTTAATTAGATATAAAACATCAAATCCACCACTGTCAAATAATAATATAGTAAATACAAAATTAATAAGAGCTGCAAATATATAACTAATAACAACAATTAAAGTGGTTGAAAGGATTTTTGCACCTATCAAATAACTAGGTTTAATACCAGAGTTTATCGGTAGAATCCATTGCTTCTTATTTATTTCTTGCGATATTGCGCCACAAAAAAATATTATAATAACAATTATAAAATAGGTTGCCATAAAAGATGCAAAATACATAAAACTTGTTGCGTAATTGCTTTGAAAAAATACCGCAAATTCACCAAGTTGATCTGCAGATATATAGTCTTTTAGAAATGCAAGCATTAAAACAGTAAATAATCCCATAAGTGATAAAGCAGCTGCAATTCCTAATGTCATAAAAAAGTTCTTTGTTCGCTTAGCCTCAATAAATTCTTTTTTTAAACATGCACTGAACACTATTTTTTTCCCCCTTTGCTTTCCATTAAATAAATTTCTTCAAGCGTATTTCGTTTTAATGTAATTTCGTTAAAGTCGATATCTTTTTCAAGAAGAGTTTTAATAATTTGTTTTTTATTTTCATTACCGGAAAATGCAATTTCAATGCCATCGGTTGTAATTTCCACAGATTTTGATAATTTCTTTTCTTTAACAGAATTCTTAATTTTTTCCGCATCTTCGCCCGCGCATGAAATCTTTAAAACACTTTGGTTATAGCGAGCTAGCACATCGGTTATGCTACCTTCTACTACAATTTTACCGTTTATAAGTAATCCCACTCTATCACATGCACGCTCAATATCATTTAAAATATGTGTACTTAAAATTATGGTTTTGCCTTGTTTTTTAAGGTCTTTAATAATATTTAACACCTCAAATCGCCCTTCAGGGTCAAGCGCACTTGAAGGTTCATCCATTAATATTAACTGCGGTTCAAAAATAAGCCCAGCAGCAATTCCCATTCTTTGTTTCATTCCTCTGGAAAAAGATTTAATTTGTTTTGTGCCAACATTATCTAAGCCTACAAGTTTTAAAATTTCCTTAGAGCGGGATAACACTTCAACTTTGGTTTTATTAGACGGTGAATAAATAAAATCTAAATACTCGTAAGCATTCATATATTCAAACATTGAAGGGTTATCAATAACATAACCAATTTTTTGTGATAAATCATTCATGTTTTTAATTTGCGTTTCATCAATATAAATTTCGCCCGAATTTGCTTGCAAAACTTGAGCAATTATATTAAAAAGCGTTGTTTTACCAGCACCGTTAGCACCAATTAAACCATATACTTCGCCTTCTTTAATTTCTAAATCTATACCTTTTAATACTTCATTTTCATTAAAACTTTTATAAATTCCTTTGACTTTTAACATGGTATCTCCTAAGCGTTTTTATACTGCAAAAATTATAACATATATGCAAACCTTTACAAAATAAAAAAAAGCGGTTATATAAAGTTCCGCTTTTTTACTATATAAATTTATTTAAAATGAATTTATATAACTAAATTTATTATTATTTTTTGCTTTTTTAAAAGTTAAAAACTAATATTTTTATCTTATTCAATCACTATTTACCTTGTATCATTACAACTTATTCTTATATTGTATAATACCACTTTTTTTAAATTTTTATTTTCACGAAACCAAATCCACTACAACTTTTCTAAGAGCAGTTTTATTTGATTTTTTTGGTTGAGTACTTTTTTCGATTTTTTCAGTTTTATTATCTTCCACAATTCTATCTCTAATTATAATTGGTTCTTCATTGTTAAGCACCGTGTTTTCACTAATTTTGATTTTAGAAATAGTTTTATCACTAGGCGTTAAGAACATTAAATCTAACATGCTGTCTTCCATAATAGTTCTAAGCCCTCTTGCACCGGTTTTTAGTTCTATTGCCCGTTTTGCGACTGCTTTTACCGCTTTATTATCAAACTCTAATTCAACACCATCTAGTTTAAACATTGTTTGATATTGTTTTACTATGGCATTTTTAGGTTCGCACATAATTCGAGTTAACGCATTTTCATCAAGTTCGTTTAAACCCACAACTATTGGCAATCTTCCAACAAACTCTGGTATTAAGCCATATTTAATTAAATCTTGTGGTTGAATTTGTGCAATAATAGATGAAATATCTTTTTCGTTTTCTTGCTTGATTTCTGCATTAAAGCCAAGTGAACTTTTATTAACACGCTTTTCAATAATGTCAGTAAGCCCGACAAAAGCACCACCAGTTATAAATAAAATATTAGTAGTATCAATTTGGAACAATTCTTGATGAGGATGCTTTCTTCCACCTTGTGGTGGAACGGAAGCCATTGTGCTTTCAATTATTTTAAGAAGTGCTTGTTGCACACCTTCACCACTCACATCTCTTGTTATACTTCTATTCTCAGTTTTACGGGATATTTTATCAATTTCGTCAACATAAACAATGCCCCGTTCTGCTTTTTTTATATCATAGTTTGCATTTTGAATAAGTTTTAGTAAAATGTTTTCAACATCTTCTCCAACATATCCTGCTTCTGTTAAAGTGGTTGCATCTGCTTGTGCAAAAGGCACTTTTAAAATTTTCGCAAGTGTTTTTGCCATCATTGTTTTTCCTGTGCCCGTTGGACCAATAAGGAGAACATTGCTTTTGTCTAAGTCTAAAATTTCTTTATTTTTTGAATTTAATGCATCAATGTTATAGTTTAATCGTTTATAATGGTTATATACTGCAACACTTAACACTCTCTTTGCATCATCTTGCCCGATAATATATTCATCTAGCATATTTTTAAGTTCATTTGGCGTTGGAAGCTCAATTTTAGTGAGACCTAATTTTTTATGGTCTTCGGTAAGCATTTCTTTACAAATAGATACACATTCTTCGCAAATAAAACTAGCACCATCAGGGCTAGATATAAGTTTCTTTGCATCTACTTGACCTCTTCCGCAAAAAGAACAGTTCATACTTCCAATACTTTTGTTGTTGTTTGCCATTTAGTTAGTAATTCCTTTTTTATTTTTAATTAAATCTTTAATTATTAAGTTTTAAATCTCGTTTCTTAATAACTTTATCAACTATTCCATATTTATACGCTTCATCTGCATTCATGAAAAAATCTCTATCAACATCTTTTTCAATTTCTTCTAAAGTTTTACCAGTGTTTTCACATAAAATTTTATTAAGCTTATTTCTTGTTTTTACTATATGATTAGCAGATATTAAAATATCTGACGCTTGCCCTTGCACTCCGCCTAGTGGTTGATGAATCATAACTTCACTGTTTGGCAAACATAACCTTTTCCCTTTTGTGCCGCTAGAAAGTAAAAGTGCGCCCATTGATGCTGCAAATCCAATACAAATTGTTGAAACATCACATTTTATAAATTTTATTGTGTCATAAATAGCCATACCAGCAGTAACGCTTCCACCTGGACTATTAATATATAACGAAATATCTTTTGATGGGTTTTTTGCTTCTAAATAAATAAGTTGAGCGACGACTGTGTTTGCAGATGCATCAGTTATTTCACCTGTTATAAACACAATTCTATCTTCTAATAATCTGCTGTATATATCGTAACTTCTTTCTCCCGAACCCATTTGGTCGACAACCATTGGTATCATATAAAACTCCTAATAATTATAGTATATAATATATTTATGAATATTTATTAATTAGTTTGTATTATTATCCATTAAGAATTGTAGTAGTTTATGAATTAACATGTCATTTTTTAGATAATTAACGCGTTCTTCTGTTATTGTTTTTTTAAAATCAGCTAGTGATTTATTCATAGATTTTGCAAGTTCGCCTAAGCGTTCATCAAGTTCTTTATTATCAATTTCTATTTTTTCTGCTTTAATAATTTCTTGCAATGCAAGTCTTACTTTAACGCTTTTTAATGCGTGCTCTTTTCTTTCTTTTTTTATATTTTCGATTGTAGTATTTAAATATTTAGCATAATCTTCTAATTTTATACCTTGATAATTTAATCTATCTTCCATATCTTGCATTAAGGCATCGTTTTCTTGTTCAACCATGCAGGCTGGCACATCAACTTTTAAATCATCTATAATTGCATCAAGAATTTGGTTTTCCAGTTGTGCTTTATTTTCTTCGTCAAATTTCTTTTGCAATTTTTCTTTAATATCTTTTTTATATTCTTCTAGCGTTTCAAATTTGCTAACATCACTTGCAAACTCGTCGTTTATTTCCGGCAATTCTTTTTCTTTAATTGTGTTAATGGTAACTGCAAAAACGGCTTTTTTATTTGCTAATTCTATTGCATGATATTCTTCTGGAAAAGTTACTTCAACATCTTTATTATCCCCAGTTTTAAGCCCTACTAATTGATCTTCAAAAGTGTCAATAAAACTTTTACTGCCAATTTCTAAATCAAACCCAGTAGCAGTTCCGCCATCAAACTTCTTTCCATCTATGCTACCGCTAAAATCTATGTTAACAACATGCCCTTCTTTAACTTTACCATTTTCAACTTCAACCATACGCACATTTCTTTGTTGTATGTTTTTAAGTTCTTCTTGAATATCTTCTTCTGTTACTTCTTTGACTTCTTTTTTAAAGCCGAGTCCCTTATATTTCCCAAGTTGTACATCTGGCCTAACAGTAACTTCCGCAATAATTATAACACCATCTTCACCAAAATTTTTAATATCGATATTTGGCGATTCAACAACTTCTAAATCTTTTTCTTTGGTTAAAATTTCATTATATGCATGAAAAAACGCATGATTCAATGCATCTTCAAAAAACACATTTTCTCCATAAGTTTTTTCAATAACTTTTCTCGGAACTTTTCCCTTTCTAAAGCCTTCAACTGCATACTTACTCTTATTATGATTATAACTATCGTTTAGTGCATGCTCCCATTCTTCCTTAGAAATAGTTATTTCAAATTGCATTTTTTTGTTTTCTAATTTTTTTGATATGTATTCCATATTCTCTCCTATTTGTAAATTCAACGCTTTTGATTATATCACACAAGCCAATTGTTATCAAGCGTTTCATCCTTTTAATATGCAAATAAAACTAACTACTAACAGTCATTTCTTCATTCAAAATAAAAAAGGTTAGTATGCTTATTGCTATATTTAACTGCATGACACTTGTTTTAGTTTTATATTCTAATGCAGAACATAAATCACAAATTTGTCTTAGTTTCTTTTTAGAAAACCACCGTGCTTGCTCGCTTGCTTTACGCACAGCAAATTCCTTAACGCCTAATAGTTTAGATAGTTCTATGCTCGAAAGATTAGAATTTAATGATATGTGAAGCATTCTTCTAAAATGATTGTAAATAAGTGTTAACACTCCTCGTTGCCCATCTCTCTTATTTTTTAAGTTTTCTAATATTGCGAAAACTTTTTGTGAATTTTTTCGAGCCAAATTTTCTGTTAACTCATAAATTTGAAACTCCAATTCTTCATTTACATTTTTAAGCACATCATCTAGCGATATTTCCCCTTTATCTCCTACAAAATTTATCAATTTAATAACTTCATTATTTGCTTTTAATAAATAGCCGTTTGTGTGAGAATAAAGAAGTTCTAACCCTTCTTTTGAAATGGTTTTATTATTTTTGATAAATTCGTTTTCAATAAATTTATTGAATAATGCTTTGCCCACTCTACTGCAATCAACAGTCTCAAACTTACTTTTATCTATAGTTAATATTTTACTGTTTTCACCAGTATTTATTATTAGTGCACTACTTTCATTCGGGTTATTCATATATTCATCTAAAAGTTGTTGGTGTAATAGTTTTGTGTTACTGGTGCTTACATTTATGTATACCAACCTTTTATCGCTAAACATAGGCAAAGTTTCCAGGCTTTTTACCACATCATCACATAAAATTGTGTCTGCGTTAAATATGCTTTCGTTTATTTCACTAAACTCAATATTATATGCTTGCTTTATCATGCTATATGCTCGTGCTGATAAAAAGTCATCATCTCCCATAAGAAGATAATGATTTGCCACCTTTTTATTTAAATCACGCTTTAACATTTCGAATTTCATTGATATCTCTATTAATTTATTGATTTAATATTTTATCATTTTAAAGGTGTAAAGTAAAGGTGTTAAGAGAATAAAGATTCACATACTTTTTAGCTTTTGTTTTGTTAATATTGTGAAATATAACATTATCAAACTGTGATATATAAGAAGAATAATCATAATTTATTGAATTTGCTATAACATAATTTGTGCCTTCTTCTAAATTATTTGCAAGATAAATAAATTCGTCTGTTTTTAATTTCTTAATAAACAATAATTGCTTGTTTGCAATTTTAATATTTACTGCAAGCGTTTGATTGCTAAAATAATTATATTCTTTAATAAAAAACTCATCAACATTATTTTCGCCTTTTAAAAAGTTCACATTACTTCTATTATTGAGTTTAGCAAATAATAGTGGCGAACTAATAAAAAATGATGGAAAATAAACACATTCAACCTTATTATTATAAACAAACTCTAACAATGCTGGTAACATAGTTAAATCAAAATCATAAGCAATTATATTTTTAATACTTTTAATTCGGTGAGCAATCATTGATTGGTTTATATAGTAAGTGTTTTTATTAAAGCCAATTAAAGATACTTCGCTTTTTTCTGTTATCACAAAAGCATAATTGCCACTTCGCTGATAATCAATAAAAACTTTATTATGTATGGATGTTGCAGGAAAGTTTGCAAAAACCGAAACAATAATTATAATAAAAACAAGTGTACCACTTATGGCACATTTGATTTTATCTTTCACCATTAAGTATTTTATTATAAACGCTAACAAAATTGTCAATATAACAATAAAATACCCCACATGAAAAATGTTTATATACGCAAAAGGCATCTTAGAAAGTGCGGTAGCTATTAGTTTTATAGTATGCAAGATTACATTTGGTATTATAAGCAGAAAACTAAAAAAAGGAATTAATAACACAATTATGGAAAATAACAACAGCGAAATAAACACAAAAGAAAACATTGGAATAATTATAATATTAGCAAAAACAGATATAATGGAAACCTTATTAAAAATGTTAGCAGTAAGCGGAAATAGCACGGCATTAATTGATACAGATATAGCAAGAGCATTAGCTAAATTCTTCGGTATTTTAATGCTTTTGAAAGACTTAGTTAGAAGTGGTGCAAGGGTAATTATCGCAAATACACATAGAAATGAAAGTTGAAACCCGACAGAAAAGATTGCAAGCGGAGCAAAAATCAAAATTAATATTCCTGCTAAACTTAGCGCACTAAGTGAATCATAGCGTTTACCTAATAAGTTGGCTCCAAGCATCACCAGTCCCATAATTGTTGCTCGCAGGACACTAAAAGTGAAATCACATAAATAGCAATAAAATAGTACTATTAACGCAATAATTAAAAAGTGCCACCAAGTTTTCTTTTTTGAAATTGCATTTAAGATATATAATAACACAGCCATTAACACACCAACATGCAAGCCCGACACTGATAAAATATGAGAAATGCCCACAAGAGAAAAAGCCTCGTTGATTTCATACGGAAAATCCTGTCTAACACCAAATAGAACAGACATGCATACGCTTGCATTTTCTAAATTTAATTCTCTAGATAATATGTTAAATATATTTTGTCGCAGTTTTTCCGCAAAAGATAATCTCCCTGCTGTTACAGCAACTAAACCATCACTATCCATATTAAATTGATAAGCATTTGAATACAAAAACCGAGATATGTTTACCTGATTAGAATATATTGATTGAAGTGATAAAGAGCCTTTAATTTCAATAGTGTCGCTAGTTTGAAAATGCAGTTCTTTCTCATCATCGTAAATATAAACAACGCAACCACTCTCAAGTTTTGTATTATCTTCTTTAACGAAAACATTTTCTAATACAATTCGCCCGTTATCAATTTCAACTACCTTTCCAATAATAGAGCATTGCTCAAACCTATAATTTTTTAGGAGCGAAAATTTATTTGTTTGAATATATCCAGCACACGCACCTAAAACAAACGCAACGATAATAATAAGCATATATTTATAATTATTTTTTATGTATATTGAAAATTTTTTGGAAACAATTTTTTCTTTTCTTTCCAAAAAGTACAAACCAGTAAAAACAAAAAAAATCAGCATTAAAAGTGAAAATATCACCATGCTGAAATCAAAACGCCCAAAAATACCAGCCGATAAAAAATTATATATGCAAACTATGCCTGCACCAAATGCTATGAAAATTAAAAATAACGAACGAATATTTATTATTCTTTTGTTGTTTTCCACTAAAATATTTTAGCATAAATTAATAAAGTCACCAACGAATATAAGTTGAATTTAAGATTGCTTTTGCGCTCCTTCTATTGCATGAACTAAATCGTTTTGTGATATTTTATTTATAACCTTATTATTTTCGTCCACTAAAATAAACTGGCAATAATATTTTGGAGTTAAATATTTAACTAATTTATAAATATTGTTTGTTTGAACAATAAATGTTTTAACTTCTAAAACTTTGTTTTTATTAATTGAAAAACTTGAGTATTCTTTATAAATTTCGCCTGAATTTTCACTAATGGCTAAAAATATAAAAAGTGAAATAAAAAACAAGTTTAAATTAATTGAGTGAAAAGCCGAATAAAAAAACAATCCTGAAAATAGTACAACACTAATATAACTTATAATTTTCATTATTTTATAAGCTTTAGATTTGCTGGTTTTGTTTTTTAATAAATTAAGCACAACTCGCCCAGCGTCTAATGGAAAAATAGGAAATAGATTAAATATTGCAATATATAGATTTGCGTTTACAAATAAAACAGTGTGGAAATATATCTCCGGAAATACCCACCATAACGCCATAAAAATAACCACTAAAATTATATTTGTAAAAGGACCTGCTAAAGAAATTATAATATCGTGTTTCCTACTAAAATAATTATTTCCTTTAATCTGGGCACCATGAAAAGAAAAAGTTATTTTTTCAAAACTATAACCATACAAATATGCCACAAAAAAATGTGCATATTCATGGATTAATAACACAGCTGAATAAATAATTAACTCTTCTAACCATCCAAAATATGCACTTATAAAAATAAATATTAGATAAATAGGTTCAAATTGAAATTTTAATTTCCCCATGTGATAACATTATTTGTTAATTTTATGTTGTTAACCGCATTGCCTTTTTCAAATATTTTAAAAATCACCTTTTCTCCAACACTTGCGCTTGCTAACTTATCTCCTTTTTTCACAACAGTTGCCACCACAACTCCGCTCACAGCAATGTTTTCAATAACGCTTTCTATATCTTTCGAATGTAAGATTTTAATATATTTAACACCATCTGCGTTTTCCCCAACTTCGCTAACAATCCCACTCTCCGTTGCTGAAACAACCACATTTTCTTTAACAGTAATATTTATACAATTATTTTTAACCTCTATACTGCTTGACGCAAGTGGTAATTGAAATTCTAACACCTTGTCCTCAAATTCATATCCCACACTATCCACAAACGACACTCCGCTGTTATCAACAAACGGTGAATATATTGGATTAGAAAGATTTGCTATATTTGTAAAAATATCATGGTCAACACCATATCTTGAAAAGAAAACACCAGTTAAGGGTAGCAAAAGAACTAGCAACATAACAAGCACTTGTTTAAATTTAGCGTGCTTTATGTTTTTATAAATTATTTCATTTTTTGTGAGTGTTAACACTTCAACTTTTCGTATACTCATAACATTCTCCTTATAAAATTTTATGAGTAGTACATGCTTTATAGAACTAAATTTTTGTCTTTCGTTTAAGAAATTAACCTTTAAAAATCTATCTCCATAAAACTTGATGCAGGTTTAATTCGTCTTGCTTTGGCAACCACTTGTAATTGATAATAACCGCTGTTATCAACAAATATATCTAAATCTAAATTCTCCGCAGATACTTCCATATAGTTTTTAAGAATATGTAAAATCTCACTTTTTAAAACATTTTTAATTTTTAGTGGATTATCTTCTTTGTTTTTTACTAACACATTTTTTAACCTTGATTCGCACATTAATTGTAGTTCGCTTTTCATTTTTCCCCTTTTAAACTATTCTTTTAAGATTCCGCCTAAACGCGCCAAACATTCCTTTATATTTTTTAGTACAATCAAACACTTCCTTTTTGCCCTCATGCATTTTTTTTGCTACCATTATAAACGAATCTTTTGCTTCACTTTCCCCTCTAACCGCTCCGCCAATTAGCAGTTGACCGGCAATATTGTCATCTTCTGGGATAACACCTAATAAATCAATATTTAAATATTCGTTTATTGTTTCAATAGAAATCATATCACCATTTAATATTAAATCACCTCTTGCTCTATTAACAATTAATGATAAATTATCTATATTAAAATTTTGCAAAAATCCAATAATTTTATCCGCATCTCGAACGGAAGAAATATGTGGAGTTGTCACGACTATTGCTTCGTCCGCTATTTCTGCTGCTCTATAAAACCCATTTTCAATTCCTGCTGGACAATCAATCAAAATATAATCAAACGCAAATTCAATTTCACTTAAAACATCATTTATTATTTTACCAGTTATATTCACATTTGAATATGTATGATTACTAGGAAAAACATATAAATCTGGTGTGAAAAAATCTTGAATAATGGCTTGCTTTGGTCTGCAACGCCCTTCTAAAACATCGATTAAGTCATAAACAATTTTATTTTCCACCCCCATAACAACATCCAAGTTATTAAGCCCAAAATCCACATCCACTAAAAGCACTTTGGCTTTTCTTAATGCAAGAGCGTAACCAAGATTAGCACACACAGTTGTTTTCCCCACGCCACCTTTGCCGCTTGTTATAACTATTCTTCTTGCCATTTTTTCTCCTTGATTATAAAAATTACTAAACATGATAGCGGGGTATAATCCCACTTGCTTAATACTATCTTTTAAAACATTGTAAACCAGTAACCAAAAAAAATAAAAGATAAAAAACCTACTAATCTATCTTTTTTATATTAATATTTAATTTAATTCAAATTGTTATAGATTACGACATGTTTTGTTTTAATTTTGGTTGTTTACTAAAACTAAATTACAAATTATTATTTAGTACTTTTTCTAAAATTTTGTTGCTATTTAAAACAATTTCTGCTCCACGCATAACAGAATTTTCAGGAAATGGTGGCACAACCACCGGTAACTGCAACCTAGCAATAATAAATCGTTCTAAGCCGGTGAAATTTGCCATACCACCGCAAACATATATACCACCTTTTTTTAGTTCAGTTATTAAATCAGTGGAAAGTGCTTTTTTAAAAGTTATTAAAGGTTGAATAATTTGTTCAAAAAATTCATCAAATAATTCCTTAAAATCTTGCGAAAAAACTTCTGTTTCTTTTGCTTCGTGAGATGTTGCATCAAGTCCAATAACACTAGCCGTGATAAAATCATTAGGTAGAAGTGTGGCGACTTCTCTCTTTAACTGTTCCGCTTGCAAAATTGAAATATTTAAATTGTATTTTTCTAAAATAATTTTTTTGATGGCTTCATCTAAAACATTACCACCCATTCCAATGGTATAACCAGTTAGAATTTTAGTGTCATAAACTAAACTCATTTCTGTGGTGTCGCCACCTATATCCAAAATAATTTTAGTATTAACTGGTGCGTTAAAACAAGCATCAACATAAGCCAGCACACTTGTTGGAATCAATTTAACTTTGCTTACATTTAAGCTATATGCTAAATTTTGAATTTCTGTTTTTTCGTGAGAGTCAAGACAAGTGGGTGTACAAAATATTAAAGAATGTTTTTTAAAAATGTTTTTTTGTATGATTTTCTGGAAAAAGCCTTGGAGCATTTCACTAAGCATCTTTCTGTGAATAATCGCACCTTTTTCAATTAAAAAAACGGGTTTGTAGTCAGTAGAAGAAGATAATAATTTAACCGCCTTGCTTCCCACCCCTGCAACATCTTTACTGTTGTTTATTGCTGCTATAATCGTTGGTTCTTCTAGCACAACTCCTAAACTCGGCTTACAAATAGATGTTTTATAACCGCCTACATCAATCACCAAATTAAACATTTATTTTCACCTTTTTTTTATTATAACATAATTTTATAAAAAACCATATAATTTGACTTTTTTTTGATCAAATGATTTTTTGAATTATGATAATCAGGTGTGCTTAATCGTAATATAATATTAATGTTTCTATGTTTTTAGCGTAGATAATAATGTAATAATGCACACTATTATTCGTTAACAATTTTATACTATTTATTTTTTTTGAGAAAAATGTTGTGCACGAATACATGATAACCGCAATTTATTTTGTTCATAATTCATTTACCGTCTTGCAAAATTACGATTTTTTGTTTCATTTTAGCCTAATATTTTTTCTTTAGAAAATTATACATTCAAATTTCGTGGATTGTTTCGTTATTCAATTAATTAAATAAACCTACTACTAAAAAACTCACAAAAAAACTTAATTTAAAAAAAATTGCTTTTTCTAAATTAAGTTTCTAGATAAATTAAAAAATATGCAATTTTTTAAAAAATAGAAAATAATATAAATTAAATTTTCTTTTGCTTTATTTCATCAACTATTTCTTTAATAAACTCATTTAAATTTTTGACAGTAGTTTCATTTTTTCCGCGTTCTCTAACGGATACAGTGTTGTTTTCAATTTCTTGATCGCCAACAACTAAAGTATATGGAATTTTTGCCACTTGTGCACTTCTTACTTTCTTATTTATAGAATCGTTTCTAAAATCGCTTTCCACCCGAACATTGTTTTCCTCTAATGTTTTTACAACTTTTCTTGCGTACTCTTCATTTTTATCAGTTATAGTGAGCACTTTTACTTGAACAGGAGCTAGCCAAGTTGGAAACGCTCCTGCAAAGTTTTCTATTATAATTCCAATAAATCTGTCAACTGCACCATATATAACTCTATGAATCATGACAGGCTCTTTTTTAGTTCCATCACTATCCACATATTCCAAATTAAAGCGTTTTGGCATTTGCATATCTAATTGAATAGTTGCACATTGCCAAGTCCTACCAATAGCATCCTTTATATGAACATCAATTTTAGGACCATAAAAAGCTCCGTCGCCTTCGTTTATTACATAGTCTTGACTGATTACATTTAACGCTTCTTTGAGTGCATTTTCTGCCACTACCCAATCTTTTATATCACCGATATGATTTTCTGGCATAGTACTTAATTCTAAATGATATTCTAAGTTGAAAACTTTATACATTTTATCAACTAAATCAATAACGCCTTTAACTTCGCTTATTATTTGAGATGGTAACATAAAAATATGTGCATCGTCTTGCGTGAACGCTCTAACTCGCATTAAGCCATGAAGTGTTCCGCTTGCTTCTTTTCTATGCACTTTTCCTAGTTCCGCTACCCTAAGTGGTAAATCTTTATATGAATGGATATTTTCTTTATAGTAAAGCATTCCACCGGGGCAGTTCATAGGTTTTATCGCATATTCATCGTTATCATCTGCATGAAAAGTATACATGTTTTGTTTGTAGTGTCCCCAATGCCCTGACACTTCCCACAATTTATTATTAAGTGCGTTCGGAGTTTCAATTTCTTCGTAGCCTGCTTTTTTATGCATTTCTCGCCAGTATTCAATTAATTGATTTTTTAAAATCAATCCATTTGGCATATAAAAAGGCATGCCTGGTGCATACTCAGAAATAAAATATAGCCCAAGTTCCTTGCCCAACTTTCTGTGGTCCCGTTTAACTGCTTCTTCTAGCATTTTTATATGGCTTTTCAGTTCATCGAAACTTGCAAACCCGAACATGTAAATTCTTTGAAGCATTTTATTTTTAACATTGCCTCGCCAATAAGCACCGCTTACTCTATTTGATTTAAAAGCAAAACTTTTTAAAAATTTAGTGTTTTCCACATGTGGTCCACGACACAAATCCACAAAATCATCACCTAAATAATAAACGCTTATAACTTCATTTTCTGGCAAATCTTTTATTAATTCGATTTTATATTCATTGTCAGCAAAGAGTTTAAGTGCTTCATTTTTAGAAATAACTTCTTTTTTAAAATCTGCATTCGATTTAATTATTTCTCGCATTTCGTTTTCAATCTTCTCAAAATCCTCGTTCGAGATAATGTGATTGCTATCAATATCATAATAAAATCCATTGTCAATAGCAGGGCCAATGGCAAGTTTTGTTCCTTTATACAATGTCATTATTGCTTTTGCAAGCACATGGCTCATGCTATGCCTTAGCATTTCAATATCTATTTTACTCATTTTATTTTTTCTCCTATTAATTTTTGTTAGTGGTTTTTATAGACTTATTTTAAATTTTTTAATTGATTTTTACAATAATTTATAATTCTTCTTAATTTTTATTAGATTATTTTAATTGTTATTTTTATTTTTTTTAAATTTCTAGTCACCAATTTTAAGTTCTTCGTTTACTTCTTTAATCAGGTTTAAAATTTTTGCTTCACTGCTTTCTTTATCTATAAAATTATTTCGTTCAGTTGCTTGCAGAATATAAGTATTAAGCCACTTAACTTTCATTGGACGCGTCCAACCATTAGCACAAAATGGCACAGTGGCTTCAGTAACCTCACAAGGCAACCCACCAATAAATAAAAAGATTAGTTTTTTGTTTCTTAACTTTCTTTCCCCGTATAACGGAGTGGTACGATCAAAAAATCTTTTTAAAACACCTGTAACATTTTGAAAATAGTTAGGACATGCTATAACCATCAAATCGCATTCAAGCATTTTTATTAAAATATCGTGCATATCATCTTTCTTAACGCATCCTTTTTCAAAAGAACATGTCATGCTACAACCATAGCAATCGGTTATATTTTTATCTTTTAGATTAATAGTATCCACTATAACATCGCTTCCCACACTTGTGGCAACTCTATCTAACACAATAGCGCAATTTCCCTTTCTGGGACTACCATTAATAAGCAATAATTTTTTCATGATTTCTCCTTGAATTATTAATAAAAAAGCCCTTTAATAATTTAAAGGACGAGTGTAATTCCCGCGGTTCCACCTTAATTGCAAGTTTTAATTATAACTTACCACTTAAAAGTATTATATCGGTAATACAAACCGCCACAGCATAAAAGTGGTTTCATAAAACTTGGTGTTTATAAGGTTTCCAGCTTCCCCCTACTCTCTTTAAAACATAGCAAATTTATTACTTGTCTTTTAATTATCCCATGGTATTCAACTATTAATCAATATAATACAAAAAAAAAGAATTGTCAACGCTTTTTAAAGGTTTTTGTTTTAATGTTTTTTCGTTTATTTAAGTATATAACACTATCAGCATATTCTTTTTATTACTATGGCTTTACTCTACCGCTGAAAATACAGTTTAATAAGTTATAGGTTTCGCTAGTAATATTATTTTTGCATAGTATGTTTATTCTAAGCGGAGACAACACTATTAAATTAGTTACTAAGTCCACTTCATCAGATATGTTTTCAGATATATACCGCTCACGAATAATTTCTCCTGCTTCATTTAACAACACATAGTTTTTGTTTTTAGTATCCACAAACACCTTTCTATCCGTAGGCTTAATGCTTTCAATCAAAAAACCAAGTAACACATCCGCGCCACCCAAAAGAGAGTTTTCTTGATTGGTTATTAACACAAGTTCTGCCCACTTTTTCTTTAATTGTTGCAATCGAAATTGGAAAAACGCATGCAAATTTATATTTTTATCTAAACTTAATTTTCTTAAAGTATATTCCTTATCTTCTTCAAAATCAAAAAGTACAAGTGCTTTTTTAAAAGCGCTTTTACATGTTGAACTAACAAGTTTAAACTTTGAATGTTTTTTTATGTATTCTTCTTTTTCAATAAATATTATAGCGTCAGCAATTTTATCTTTTAAAAAATCAATTAATAGCCTGTCCTCTTTTTTTGTGGCAAGGCTTAAAGTGGTTAAGCCGTTTTTTGTTGACACGGCTTTATAGATTTTAACATCTTTATATGTATCCAAAGCAGATGATATGAAGTATAAGTGACTTTTAAATTTTGAATTACAACTAATGCTAATTTCCCACATATCTTCCACCTTTTATAAAGCATTTCTATTAATAGTCTATGCTAAATATTTCGTTTTATTCTATTAAGAACTAAGTCGAACTAAGGTTTAATATTAGCAGTAAATTAAGATTTTATGACAGTTTTGTTTTTGATAAATATAACAACAATTTAAAAAAACAACTTAATTTATTAATATTTTTAAATTTTTAATAAATTTTATTTATATCACAACATTTTCTAAAAAAAATTTAATTTGTAAAACATATTAAAAATTAGTTTATAATTATTATTACAATATCAAGAATTAAAAACATTTCTCTTAAAAATAATTTTAAAAAACAACTTCCTTTATAAAGTTGTTTTTATATTATAATATTTTTTAAATCATAAATATTTTATAAAAATTTTTACATTTTTTCAGGTATATCAATCCCAAGAATTCCACAGCCCAAAGTAAGTGCGTTTAACACTAATTTACATAAACTAAGATAACTTTGTTTTTTAACCTCATCGCTCTCAGTTAAGATTTTAACATCATTATAAAAAGTTGAAAATGCACTTGCTAAATCAAAAAGTGATAAACAAACACCGTGCAATGAATTTTCTTTGTATGCAACTTCGTATGAATAATTTAATTTTAAAATTGCTAAAATTATTTTAGAAATTTGAGCACTGTCTACTATTATTTTAGAATTTGTTAAATTTGCTTTATTTAATATTGATTTAATTCTAACACCGATATATTGCAAGTATGGACCAGTTTTTCCTTCAAAAGTTAAAAACTTATCTAAGTCAAAAATATAATCTTTTGATATAACATTAGCCAAATCACCAAATATCAATGCAGATATTCCTATTTTTTTAGCAAGTTCCCGACAAGGTATATCAATCTTATTGCTTTCTTTTAATTTGTCCAGTGCTTTATTGGTTGCTAAATCAATTAAATCACCTAATTTAAAAGTGCCGCCGTCACGAGTTTTAAAAGGTTTGCCATCTTTACCATTTACTGTGCCAAATGTTATATGTTCAATCTCCACTTCATCTCGAACAATATTTGCTAAGCGCACGCATTTAATAACTTGTTTAAAATGAAGCGTTTGACGATTATCGGTTATATATATCATTTTATCAGGCTTAAACTTGTTTTCTCGCTGATAAATAGTTGAAATATCAGTTATTGTATACATTTGAGCGCCATTGCTTTTTTGAATAATTGCCGGTGGCATTGGTTCATTGGTGTTATCGTCTGCCACATCCACAATCCAAGCACCTTCAGATTTATAAAGAAGTTTTTTGTCTTTAAATATATCAATAACTTCCGGCACAATATCGTTAACTGAACTCTCTCCATTCCATAAATCAAAAGTTGTGCCAAGGTCTCGATAATTACGCTTTATCATGCCAATACTAACTTTTCTTATTTCTTGCCAAATTTCATAATATCCAAATTTTTTTTGTTGTAACCATAGCGTTATATCGCTCGCCCGATTATAAAACTCTTCATCCGTTTTCTTTCTATTGGAAGCCTTAGGATAAATAATATCTAAAATTTCTTCTGTTATTTCAAACTTTGGTACATTCTCACTAAAATAAAAACCTAAATTATAATCATCCATTAATTGAGCAATTATTAATCCCATTTGCAAACCCCAATCGCCCAAATGCACATCTGCAATAGTTGTATTCCCCAAAAGTATATTCAACCTTTTAAGAGATTCACCAATTATAGCAGAACGCAAATGTCCAACATGCAGAGGTTTTGCAATATTCGCTCCACCATAATCAAATACTATTTTTTGAGGATGCTCTATTTTTTTTATCCCAACACAGTCATCTAGCAACAACTTGTTTGCGATTTCACTCAAATAATTATTTTTTAATTCAAAATTTATGAACGCTGGTGATGCAGTTGTAATTTCGCAAATATCACTTAAAGTTGTTAGGTTTTTCACAATATTATTTGCAATATCCATAGGTTTTTGCTTTTTTTCTTTTGCAAGAGCAAAAACACCGTTGCATTGAAAATCAACTTTTTCTCTGTCGGAAAAGGAAAGAGTTGCGTTAGACTCGTTATATCCAAGCTTAATAAAAACTTCTTTCAACTTATTCTCTAAAAATGTTTTAACGCCCATTATTTATCCTTTCAATATCTGCTTTGATTTTATCATATTAATAAGTTAACACAAAACTAAAATAAAAATCTTTTAGCAACAAAATTAATGATTTATTTAATAAATTAATTTATATATTTCTAAAATATTAGTCAAAAATTTTAGCCAAATTTTTATTTTCATAGCATAAATTTGTTATAATTTAAGTATTTAATTTTATTAGATTTTCTGCTATTTTATGATAAATATTTTTTAGCATAATTATCAAGTAACTTCTTTTCCACCGATATTTTCCCTAGAAATCTATTTGGTCATCAAAAATATGTCAATGGAAAATCATTTTTTTATAAACTTTATTATATAGCGTAAGTATTTTTGGGGTTGATTTTTTTATCGGTTTGTTATTGCGTGCTTTTTGCTTAACTAAACTGCTTTATATTTGACTAGGATTTTTAACTAAATTAAAATCAAAAATAATTTTTTAAGATTTTATAAAATCACACAAAAGTATAAAAAAATGGCTTTATTAAGCCATTTCCATGGTGCCGAAGACCAGACTTGAACTGGTACGATGTTGCCATCGCAGGATTTTAAGTCCTGTGCGTCTGCCGATTCCGCCACTTCGGCAATTCTAAACGCAGTCTCATTCACCAATTTATTTGCTCCTAAAGTCGCATAAATTGGGAATTCGTTGCGAATGACCTACCATCGATTTTTCTCTCCCTAACGGTCGAAAAAATCGGGTTAGGACATCTTGGCTCCGAGGGTGGGGCTCGAACCCACGACCTACCGGTTAACAGCCGGTTGCTCCACCATTGAGCTACCTCGGAAAATAATAGATACTTTCTCTCATTCCTCTGTACAGTCTCTTTCACAAATTGAAGAATGGGGTTAGGGACAACCCGGCGACGTCCTACTTTCCCAGGCAGTTACCCACCAAGTATCATCAGCGTTG
>CALNBM010000037.1 GCA_937874195.1 uncultured Clostridia bacterium
ACCAGTGATGGTTCGTCGCCACTTCCTTCATCTTGGCAAGTTCCAACTTCAACAACAACGCTTTATGCAAGGTGGACTGCTAATACTTATACAGTTTCACGAGACTCTCAAGGTGGAGATTTGTCTGGCACGGTTGTTGTTACTTATGACTCGCACTATAACTTAGGAATTCCAACACAAACAGGTTATGAGTTTTTAGGTTGGTATACAATGGATTTTAATGATGGAATTCAACTAACTAATATAAATGGTGCAAGTTTAGTGGCTTGGACAGGTATTAGCGATATAGTGGTATATGCTCATTGGAAACATCTATTATATGAATTTAAAAAATATGGCACAGGTATAGAAATAACAAAATATTTAGGAAGCGAAAGTACTGTTAACATACCTTCAACTATAATAGCAAAAACAGTTTTATCGATAGGACTACGTGCTTTTAGAGATAATTTAAATATAAACATAGTTACTCTTCCAAATGGTGTAATTAATATCGGAAATTACGCATTCTATGGTTGTAGCGGTCTAACACAAATAATTTTCTCTGATAATTTAATTAGCATTGGCAATTATGCTTTTCAAAGTTGCATTGGTTTAACTGGCACACTTACTATCCCAAGTGGAGTAACTATTATTGGCAGTTCTGCTTTCTCTGGTTGCAGTGGTTTAACTGAAGTTATTCTTTCTAATAATTTAACCAGTATTGGAGGCAGTGCTTTCTCTAATTGCAGTGGATTAACAGGAACAATAATTATTCCAAGTGGTGTATCGGTAATTGAAAGTGGTACATTTTATAATTGTTCTAGCCTAACACAAATAATTCTTTCTAATAATTTAACTAGCATTGGTAATTCTGCTTTCCAAAATTGCAATAGTTTAACTGGAGCGCTTACTATTCCAAACGGTGTAACTAACATTGGTGCTTATGCTTTCGCTAATTGCAGTGGTTTAACAGGATTAATCCTTTCAGAAAATTTAACTAGCATTGGTGCATCTGCTTTTAGGGTTTGCAGTGGCTTAACAGGAACGCTAACCATTCCAAGCGGTGTAACTAACATTGGTTCTTCTGCTTTCCGAAATTGTAGTAGCTTAACAGGAACGCTTGTCATTCCAAGTGGTGTAACCAGTATTGGCAGTTATGCTTTCTCTGGTTGCAGTGGTTTAACTGAAGTTATTCTTTCTAATAATTTAACC
>CALNBM010000038.1 GCA_937874195.1 uncultured Clostridia bacterium
TGTCCAACAAATGCACTTAGTGAGAAAAACGATATAAACAGAGTGCTTAGAATGCTTAATGATAAAACTAAAGAAGTGGTTGTGCAAGTTGCGCCGTCAGTGAGAGTGGCGCTGGCAGAAGAGTTTGGTTTTCCTATTGGCACCTTCACCGAAGGCAAAATGGTAACTGCATTAAGAAGGCTGGGATTTGACCATATCTTTGATGTAAACACCGGCGCGGATTTCACAATCGTGGAAGAAAGTAAAGAACTTATTAATAGATTGACAAAAGGTACTGGACCACTTCCTATGTTCACAAGTTGTTGCCCCGGCTGGTATAAATACATGGAGATGTTTGAGCCGGAGTTTAGACATAATATAAGCACTTGTAAATCGCCTAATGAAATGCTAGGCGCACTTGTTAAATATTATTTTCAACAGCAAAATAAAGAAGTTAGGATTGTGTCTATCATGCCGTGTACTGCTAAAAAACATGAAGTAGTAAAGTATGGTGATATTGATGCTATTCTAACCACAAGGGAATTAGCACAATTAATAAAGTATAAAAACATTGATTACAAAAGTTTACCTGACGGAAAACTTGATCAACCGTTTGGGTTATATAGCGGAGCGGGATTGATATTTGGAGCAACTGGTGGTGTTATGGAAGCGGCGCTTAGAACTGCCAGTCAACACTTAAATAAAACGCAAAAGCCAGTAGATATTGAAATTGTTAGAGATTCTATTGGAAGAAAAGAAGTGGAAATAAAAACCGACACTAAAACGCTGAAAGTTGCAATAATTAATGGACTAAATAATGCAAGATTATTCCTTAAAGATTTAAAAGAAGGGAAAACACAAGTTGATTTTGTGGAAATAATGGCGTGCCCGGGAGGATGTGTTAATGGTGGCGGTCAACCTCTTATAGATTACTCAAAAATACAGTTAAGTGAAGTTATTAAAAAACGAGCTAAACCACTTTATCTAAACGATAAAAAGTCGCAAGTAAGAGCAAGTCATGAAAATGAGCAAGTTAAAAAAGTATATAAGGAATTGCTGGGGGAAAATGATGAACTAATTCATAGATTGCTTCATAATAAATAAATTATAAAAGGTAAAGCGAAAAACACTTTGCCTTTTTTTATAATTTTAAAAAACCGTTGTTTAAATATTTTTTAATTATTATTGACTTTACTTTTATTATTAATTATAATAGAGAAAGTTTTGGTTGTACTATCAATCAAAACTAACAGTACTTCAATGCGAAGGGAAATTTTCTTTTAACAGTGAAGTAAAAAGTTTGAAAATTTTATATAAAAAGCATAACCCGGTAACAGAAAAACTATGCAATATAAATTGTTTGATAACTTGAAAATATTTAAAACTTTTAAGGTTCGAAAACCACTAAAAGGTGTTTTTTGTTATAAAAACCAAGGTTAACAACTTAAAAAAGATTTAAAACAAACTATAAATAATAAAAGGATATACTAACATGAAAAGAACATACCAACCTAAAAAAAAGCAAAGAAGCAAAGTTCATGGCTTTCGTGAAAGAATGAAAACCAAGAGCGGTAGAAATGTAATCAAAAAAAGAAGAAACCGAGGCAGAGCAAAGTTAAGTGCGTAAAGATGAATTAAAAACAAACGCAATTTGTTTGTTTTTTAATTTTTTTTAAAAAGGGGAAAGGATTGTTAAAGCAAGAAAACCGATTGAAAAAAAGAAAAGAATTCAATTATATTTATTCAAACGGAGAATCTTCTGCGAGCAAATATCTTGTTTTATTGTTTACATCCACACCTAAAAATCCAGTAAGAGTGGGTTTTTCCGTTAGTAAAAAAATAGGGAAAGCATATTTTCGTAACAAAATAAAACGCAGATTAAGCAGTATTTTACGGGATTTAATTGCTTTAATGGAAAGTGAGTACACATATATTTTTGTTGCACGAGAAGGGGCAGGCGACATTTCATACGCAGAACTAAAACAAAATGTTCTCTATTTACTAAATAAAACTCAAAAACTTAAAGATAAGGTGTAAAAGTAAAATGATTAAATTTCTTTGTTTTCCAATTAAATTTATATTGTTTATTCCCATTTACTTTTACAAATGGTGCATATCACCTTTTTTAAAAAAATCTTGTATTTATTATCCCACATGTTCTTCTTATGCAATTATTGCGATTAAAGAACATGGGGTAGTGGCAGGCAGTTCGCTTGCTATTCGGCGAATTAGTTCGTGTTTGCCTCATAATAAGGCTGGCGAGGACTATGTGCCAATAAACATAAAAGGAGATAAAAAATGGGTTTTTTAAACTCAATCCCGCAACCAACAGGATTTTGGTTTAATATTTTATTTGCTTTTGAAAATTGGCTAGGTAGTTATGTGTTAGGAATTATTTTAATAACTGTGATTATTAAATTAGCGCTACTTCCGTTAGATGTGGTAAACAAATACACTTCTAAGAAAAATTCAAGAGTACAACAAATATTAAAACCAGAGATCGAGAAGATAAAGAAAAAATACTCAAACAATCCACAAATGGAAAACCAAAAGACCATGGAACTTTATAAAAGAGAAAATCATTCGGTGATTGGAACTTGCGTGGGGATGCTTGTTTATATGGCACTAACGCTAACAATATTTTTCACATTGTTAAGTTCTTTTAACACCATTGCTTCTTATAAGATTTATAATGAGTATACTCAAATGGAAGCAATTTATGAAGATAAATTTAATGAAGTTATTTCCATTAATCCAGCTGACGAGGAACTAGCAACGAATGAAGCTGAGCTTGCTGTTATTAATTCATACAGCGACATAAAAACAGGATTTTTATGGATTCAAAATATTTGGAGGCCAGACACTAGCACAAGAATAGTGCTAACTTATAAGGATTTTTCTGACCTGGTTAAACATTTAAATTTAAACGAAGAGCAAAAGATTAATGAAGAGCAGTATGCTAAAATTGTAACAAACTCATTTGATAGAGGGGAAGGCGCAATTTATCATGGTTGGAACGGAATGTTTTTAGTTAGTATTTTGGCAGCATTGCTTACTTACGGTTCCATGAAAGTTACTGTGATTATGAATAAAATGAAAGCAAAAAAAGAGAATAAAGAGTATATTGCCGGCCCAGAAGGTGGCAAAGCAATGACTTATGTTATGCCACTTATTATGGGTATTTTCACACTTCTTTACAACGCTGCATTTGGTATTTATATCGTTGCGGGTGCGATAGTTGGCTTTATAACAGGACCACTTGTGAACTTCCTTGTTGATAAGATAGACGATAAAATTCAATATAATAATGAAATGAAAAGGACTGCATCTTATAGCAGAACTAAAAGAGAGATAAAATGAGAAAAATTGTAGCAGAAGCAAAAACAGTGGAACTTGCAATCGAAAAAGGTTTGCAAATGCTAAGTGCAACCAGAGAGCAAGTGACAATAGAAGTTTTAGAAAAAGAAACTATGCTAAAAAAAGCAAAAGTTGAACTAACTCTTTTTGAAACAGAAGAAGAGAAAGCAGAAGCGGTAAATAATCAAACACAGGCAAAACAAGTTTTAACTCAAATAAAAAAAGCAAGTTTTGAGAAAAAGGATGGAGTGGAACGCGCTGACTTATCAAAATTAGAAAATACAGTGGTGGATGATTTAACAACCTTTCTAAATGATATAATGAACATTTTAAAAATTGAAGGGCAAGTATCTTATAAAGTGCTGGATGATGACCTATATATGATAATGGAAGGGGCTAGCTTAGGAGTTTTAATTGGTCACCATGGTAACACTTTAGAAGCAGTGCAAAATTTAATAAACGCTATTATTAAAAATAAATATGATAAATACAAGAAAAAGATTTTCTTAGACATTGAAAATTATCGTCAAAAGCGCATTGATATTTTGCAAGCACTTGCAAAAAGAATGGCAACAAAGGTTGTTCAAATGAAAAAAGGACTAAAATTGGAGCCTATGAATAGTTTTGAAAGAAGAATTATTCATTCCACATTACAAGAAATTCCAGGATTATCTACGCACAGCGAAGGAGTGGAGCCAAAACGCTATTTAGTAATAGATTATCAACCATAAATACACTTTAAAAATTGAACACAAACAAAAGCTAATATCTCTTATGGTAAATAAATCATAGGAGATTTTTTTTGTAAGCGTGAGAAAAGTAACTTAAAAATGAGTTAAAAACATATTAATATTTTTAACAGAATATCCAAAGCAGGCGCAACATTTTAGGCAAAAGGATACATTAAGAGATAAAGCAGTACGAAAATAATAAATATGTTAAAAAATCAAGAAAAAAAGTCGGCATTATTTTAAAAGTTAATTCTTTTAATATAACCGGAGTATAATTTTTATCTCTCACATATAAATTAAAGATGCAAATTCACATATAAAATAAGTTATTTGTTATGAAATTAATTTTAAATATTATATACTACAAAAGAAATTAAAAAATAAGAAGGAAAAACGCATGCTTAATATTAAAAATCTAACAAAAAAATATGGCGAAAAGGTTGCAGTTGATGATTTAACACTGCAAGTTGGAAGTGGTCAGATTTGGGCATTTATTGGTCATAACGGCGCAGGAAAAACAACAACTTTAAAAGCGGTTGCAGGAATTATAGAATATGAAAAGGGAGAAATTTTAGTGGATGATATAAACATTAAATTAAATCCCATTGAGGCTAAAAATATTATGGCGTATTTGCCTGACAATCCGGATTTGTATGAACATTTAAAAGGCATTGATTACCTTAATTTTATTGCCGATGTTTATAAAATTAATAAAGATAAAAGGCAAGAAAATATTGAAAAGTATGCAAAAAGATTGGCTATTTATAATGATTTGAAAGCGCCGATTTCTAGTTATTCACATGGCATGAAACAAAAATTAGCACTTGTTTCGGCACTTTTACATAATCCAAAACTGCTATTGTTAGATGAGCCATTTGTGGGATTAGATCCTAAAAGTAGCCATGAATTTAAGGAAATAATGAACGAGTTTGTAAAAGGTGGTGCCGCAATTTTTTATTCTACGCATGTGCTAGAAGTGGCAGAAAAAATATGCACGCATGTTGCAATAATTAAAAAAGGAAAACTTGTAGCTAGCGGAGAAATGGCAAAAATTCGCGGAATGAAAAGTTTGGAAAAATTGTTTTTGGAGCTGGAAAATGAATAATGTTTTATCGCTTACAAAAATATATATTAAACAATTTATTGCACGGCTTGCATCTTTTATTACCAAGAAAAAAATTCAAAATATAATGCTAATAATTTTTATTTTTGTTATTTTTGCAAGTATAATAGCATCCGTAACCTTTCAATTTGTTTGGGGATTTGCAATGCCACTAAAAGCAATGCAGGCAGAAAAATTTATCATTACTTATGGTTTAATAATATCGGTATTTTTAAGCTTGATGATTGTTATTTATGAAATACCCGAACATTTTTATAAAAACAAAGACTATCAAACGCTAGCAAGTTTGCCACTAAGAAATTGGGAAGTGGTTACTGCTAAGATTATCACCGCATATATATCTATATTTTTATATAACCTAATAATCGTTTTACCGTCATTCATAGCATATTTTATTTATAATCCTATAAGTGTGCTGGCTATAACTATGGCTGCTGTATCACTACTATTTTTACCTATGTTTATTTTGCTAGTTGGTTGTATACTAGGTTTTTTTATTCATTTGATAACATCAAGACTTAAAAATAAAACATTATTTAGCACAATCTTTATGTTTCTTTTTATTATTATTATTATGGGCGTTTCCTTTCTATCTTCTGCGCAAGGCTTACCAAATATATTTGTAAACGGGGAAACACCCTTAGCAATTAAAATAACTTTGCCGTTTATTTATTTTCTAAATACTGCTATAACAGACGGCAATGTATTTTTCTTTATTTATTTTATATTAATAAATTTTGCTTATCTTATTCTTGCGATTTGGGTGATAAGCGTTACATACACAAAAATAAATTCACATCTATTAACAACAAAAGTAAAGATTTCAAAAAAACCAATTTCCTTTGAAAAGCAATCGCCTTTTAGTGCAATGTTAAAAAAAGAATCCAAATCGTTTTTTGGCAGTTCTATTTGGACGGTTAATGTTTTAGTGGGACCGCTAATGATAGTGGTATTAGCAGTGGTGTTTGGCATTATAATTAAAGTAGAACTTAATAATCTTGCTACCCCTACCGAAAAACATTTTTTGATGAATATGATGAGTATTATGTATTTAGGGATTATTTCTATGCTTGTTGGCATGTGTACAACAACAACTTCAAGCATTTCTATGGAAAGCAAAAAAATTCAAATTTTAAAACAATTACCAATTAGTTTTAACACTATGGCATTTTCAAAAATTTTATTTAGTTTCTTACTCATATATATTCCTTTAATTATAGCAAATGTTATATTTTTAATACTTAACTACATAAGTATCTTTTATGCTATCGCACTATTTGTTATCCAAGCAATTATAGTGTTTGCTTGTAGTGTAATGGGGCTTGTTATAAACTTAAAATTCCCTAAACTTATATGGAAAAAAGAAACGGAAGTTGTAAAGCAGGGCGCAAGTCTTGCTATTAGTCTTTTATTAAATATTTTTATTGGTGCGCTTCCGCTAGTGTTGTTTTTTAGTTTCACAACTTGGTTTATGAGCGGAAATAATTATCTGTGGTTTTTATTAATTTTGCTTGTTTGGTCAACAGTATATTTGGTAACTGCTTTAATGTTATTAAAATATAAAGGCAAAAAATTATTTGAAAAAGTTTGTTAAATAAAGTAGTTTTGTGTGATAGTTTAACATAAATGTTTTTATTAATACGAAGACTTAAACATATAAATGTAGTAGTAACTATAACTGATTTTTACACGGTTTTAGTTTAACTTTAAATTGATTTTAAGGCAAATTTCATTTTAGTATTTTAGATTTTGTGTTACAGGTTTATTTATTATAATTCGAAGATTAACCACTAAAAAACCACCTGTTACACTTGTAAGACAGGTGGCTTATTTTTATAAGATTATTTAATTTTTTAAAGCCTTATAAGAAAAGTTTTTATAAACTTAAAATTCAAATATAATATAATCTTAAACACATTTATATATGATTTATTTTGGTTGTTTTGTTTTTAGTTTATCCCATCTTTTAATAACTCGTGTTTTCCAAAGCCATGGTGTTTGTTTCTTTTTTCCACGAGCAGATTGAATTATCATGAACACTTTTGTTACAGTTGTTAAGAAAAGTAAACCTATGCCTAAGAAAAACATGGAAATAAAAACCGTTTTCCAAAATATTGCTGTGCTTTTTAATGAAGTTCCTAAAATAAGAAGAAGAGCAGCAAGCGCATCTATTATATTTGTTTCCAACCCTTCATTTGCATGCAACCGCATAAATTCGCTTTTTTTATCAATAAGAAGTGGCACAAAAAACAATAAATATCCTGTCCACGCCCATTTTCTGTGTTTTTTAATGTCAGCAGGCAACTCTTCCTTTTCAGGCTTTTTAAGATTTAAAAACTTTGCAGTGGCAGAACGAGTGTCTTCACTCACCATTTCTTTTGCCACTTCTGTTGCCTTTTCTTTGTCTACTTCAATAGGTTTATCCAAATTAAGATTAGATACTTTCTTTTTTGTTTGCGATTCTTTTTTTACTTCGGCCTTGGGTTTTTTAACCTCTTTTTTTGTTTCTATCGCAGTTTTTGTTTCCACAGCGGTTTCAGTTTGCTTTTTGTCGTCCATTTTTTTATAGCTCCTTTATTTTTAATCACTTTAGCAATTAATCAAGGGTCATTTAATTATATTTGTTTAGTTTCGTTGGGAGTTGCAGGGCTTAAAGGGGGAGATGTAGCATTCTCTATATAATCTTTTTTAAGTTTACGCTTTAACACCTTAAAATATTCCGTTTGAGCCCTTTGAAGTTGCGAGATTATAAATGGATTATGAGAACCTAAAAAGTTTGTTGCAATTTTTCCATCATTAGTTAAAATAACACACATACAAGTACAACATTCTTCATCGAAAACAACACCATTTTCTTTAGTAGAAATAACTAAATTTATATCGTTTAACACTGAAAACTTCAACTTTTATATAGCTCCATTTGCATTAGTATAGCAAAAAAATAATAATATTGCTATTAAAATTTCATAAAACAAATTAATTAGCAAATTAATGTTTACAAAATCGTGTGAAATGTGGTATTCTAAAAAGTAGAATTAAACTAAATGTTATATAATTGCAACAAAAGATTAAAACGGAGTGGTTATGTTAAATTATATTAATTTATTTTTGAATACATTTGATTCAGGTTGGATTAAACTTAAGGACACTCAGGAAGCTCTTTATATAATCAAACAAACCATGCTGTGGTTAACGGGAGTAGTTGCTGCATTTGGTGTTATTTATGTGATAGTGCTTGGCGTTAACTATGCTAAGGCAGAAGGTGACGGCAGGGCACAGGCGAAAAAAAGAATGGTAAACGCAATTATTGGGTTTGTATTTTTTTTAGTTGCTTTAGTGCTTTTAGTTATCTTTATTGATAATATGGAAGATATATATGTATGGGTGCGTAAATATGTCGACAAAATTTTCCCTTAAAAAATATTTGTCGAGTTTCTATTGGAGAGGAAGTTTTTTGGTGGTTTGAATAATAGTGATTATTTATTCAAACTACTTTTTTTAGATACATATTAAAATATGAATTTTAGTCGTTTGCTAAAACAGCATTAATGTGCTAAACTTTAATCAGTTAAAAGGCTTACAGAATGAATTTAGAGCACATTTATAAAAAATCACTTACTCATCAAATTTTAAGAAATGATATATCATATAGCATGTTGCATCATGCTTATATGATTGTGAGCACGGATAAAATAAAAATTAACGAATATGCAAAATTAATGGCGTGCGAAGTTTTTTGTGCGAATAATAACAAGCCGTGCTTGGAGTGTTTTGAATGTAAAAAAGTGCTTCATGGTACTCATAGTGATATAGCAGTTTATCCCGACAAAGAAAGATTAACAGTAGAAGAAAGCAGGAAAATAGCAAGTGATATTTTTATAGCCCCTTTTGAAAGCAAGCATAAAGTTTATATAATTGAAAACTTTGATAATGCCACCCTCCAATCACAAAATGCTCTTCTAAAAACATTAGAAGAGCCCACAAGTTTTGTTATTTTTATTTTACTTGTAAATAATGAAAACAATGTTGCAACCACTATTAAATCTCGAGTTAAAACAATCACAGAGCGCTTGATAGAAAAAGAGGACTTAATAAATATTTTTAGCGTTAAAACCAACTTTAAAAGTGAGGAATTGCAAACTTTGTGCGTGGCATCTAATGGGAATTTAACGGTTGCAAAAGAGTATTTAGAAAACGCAAATATATCAAAAATTTTATCGCTTGTGAGTGATGTGTTTTTTGAAATGAAAAAAAGTTCAGATGTTTTGCACCATGTCGAAAGAGCGTTGAAGTTTAAAGGTGACGACATGCCCACCTTTCTTGATCAAATGCTAATCCTTATAAATAATTATGCAATATTTTTAACAAACAAGGATAACATTAAAGATAGCGATTTGACCAAATACTTTATTCAAAATGCGAGCGATTACTCACCAAAAGTACTTGAAAAAATATCAAAACATATTAACACTGCTTATAAAAAGTTAGAATCACACTGCGGACAAACGGCTATATTTGACAGTTTGTTTATGAGTATACTTGAAGAAAAATTTTTATATAAAAACAAAAATTATTAAAATAAATAAGAATGGAGGCCTTTATGGCAAAAGTTGTGGATATTAAATTTAAAAAAGCGGGCAGGTCATACGCGTTTGACACTAATAACCTAGTGCTTTCTATTGGCGATAAGGTGGTTATTGAAACAGTGCGGGGCTTAGAAATTGGCGAAGTTATTAAAGACCCTTACGACGATAATAAAGAACGAAATAAAGTGGTAAGGAAAGCAACTGATGAAGATATTTTTAAACTTGCTAACTTAAGCAAAAGGAAAGAAGAAATCTGGGAAATTACGCAAACGATTATTGATAAACTAAAACTTGATATGAAAATAGTGGAAGTAGAATTCACACTAGATGATAGCAAGGTTATTATAAGTTATGTTTGCGAAGGAAGAGTAGATTTTAGAGATTTAGTTAAAGAGCTTGTTGTGGCGATTAAAAAGCGGGTGGAGTTGCGACAAATAGGAGTAAGGGACCAAGCAAAAGCCATAGGAGGCTATGGTGCTTGTGGTAAGGAATGTTGTTGTTCTCAATATCTAAACGACTTCGATAAAGTGAGTATAAAAATGGCCAAAACGCAAGGGCTTTCACTGAATCCAACTAAAATTAGTGGAGTTTGTGGACGGCTTATGTGTTGTTTAAGCTATGAAAATGATGCCTATGCCGAAACTCTTAAACTAATGCCAAAGTTAAACAGCACAGTGCAAACTGAACAAGGTGAGGGAATAGTAACTTTTAACAATTTATTAAAACAAACAGTAACTGTAAAGTTTGAAAAGGATAATGAAATAAAGGTTGTTGAACTACCACTAGCGGAAGTAAAACTTAAAAAGCCAACACAGGAAAATCAAAATGCTAAAAAAAAGTGAAAAACTAGAAAAATTAAGCGATAATCTGGTGGTGTTACAACATCCAGATGGTTATTGTTTTACCTCTGATGCTATTGAACTTGCTAATTTTGTTAAAATTAAAAAGGCAAAAGTGGTGGTGGATTTATGTAGTGGAAGCGGTGTTATTGGGCTTATGCTTCATAAAAAACTAAACGCTAGCAAAACATATCTTGTTGAAATTCAAGAAAGACTTGCTCAGATGAGTAAGCGAAGCGTTGCGCTTAATAATTTAAATGACGAAGTGGAAGTTATTAATAAACCACTGCAAAATGTTAGTGAGTTAATAGGCAAAGGGGTTTGTGATATAGTTGTTTGTAATCCACCTTATAAAAAGAAAAGCAGTAGTTTACTTAGTGTTAATGAAGAAATTGCGATTGCAAAACATGAAGTAACAGTAACGCTAAAAGAGATTATAGAAGAATGCGAACAACTCTTAAAGTATAGTGGCAAGCTTTATATTATCAATAAAGAAGAACGATTGGCGGAAATGATATTCATTATGAAACAGCATTCCATTGAACCTAAAATCCTAAAAATTAGAAAGGCAAAAGGGCTAAATGTTGTGCTAATTGAAGGAGTTAGAGGTGGTAAAAGCGGTATGAAAATAGAGCTTAATGAGTTTTAATTTTGAGTAGTAGAAATATCAATAATTATGAAAGGGAAATAAAATAATGTCGGTTAAAAACCAGTAAGCAGTCGGTCTGGTGGCTAATTATCAAATAAAAAGAAAAAAAATTAATTGCCGAAAAAAAAGAAATGAATAGCGTTTTTACATTAAGCGGTTGAAAAAATTTACGGGAGGCAAATAGTGTTATATATAGTGGCAACACCAATTGGAAATTTAGCTGAAATAACTTTTAGAGCAGTTGAAGTGTTGAATAATGTTTGCTACATTTTATGTGAAGATACTAGAAATAGTATTAAGTTATTAAATCATTATAGTATTAAAAAGCAATTAATTTCATATCACAAATTTAATGAAAAAGAAAGATTGGACACAGTTATAACTCACCTGAAAGAAGGAAAAGATATTGCACTTATTAGTGATTCGGGAATGCCATGCGTTTCTGATCCCGGAAATATTTTAATTAATGAATGTATTGCACAAGATTTGCCGTACACTGTTATATCGGGCGCAAGTGCGCTCATAAACGCATTTGTGCTTAGCGGATATAATCCACCTTTTTCATTTTTAGGTTTTTTGCCTGCAAAGTTAAAAGACGGAAAAAAACTATTGACCATTTATAAAAATGTAAGCGGTTGTTTGATTTTTTATTTATCACCACATAATATTGAAAAAATTTTTGAATTTTTGTTTAATGAACTTGGTGATAGAAAGTGTTTCGTGGCTAGAGAAATTTCTAAGAAATTTGAAGAAGGGGCGCATACCACTCTTAAATTAGGTTACGATGGGAAAGTTAAAGGCGAATTTGTTTTAGTGGTGGAAGGAAAAAACGAAAACACTTATGATTTTTCTATTAAAGAACATGTTGAAAAATTGATAAGCGAAGGCTGTGAAAAAAACTCTGCGATAAAACAAGTGGCGGAGTTAAGAAATGTTAAAAAAAGTGAAGTTTATAAGTTGATGATAGAAAGCGATAACTAAAATTAATAAACTGTGATATGAAAAATAAAAACGGAAAAATCCTATTATAAGAAGATTAATAGAGTTAGATATTTAATTTCATATTATGTAATAAATATAAAAAACGATAAGTTGTTAATAAAAAGAGATAATACAACCAATTTTGTGAAATGCCCCAGGTGTTTCCTATTGTTTTAAATTAAAAAAAATACTCAAAATAATGAGTATTTTTTCATTTGCATACTATAAAACTAAATAGCATTGCTAGTGATAATATAAATCTCTATCTTTCCATAGATGATTCATCCTTTTTTAAATTTATTCCGCCATCTGCGCTTTTAAAATGGTCGTAAACCTTCATATACATCTCATAGGCTTTAAGGCTATAATCTTCACATTCTGGCAACTTAGATAAATCTTTATCAGTAGTATAATACATTACTTGCATGTTTGCATCAAGAAGTTTGTTTTTGCTATTTGCATCCAATTTGCTAAGAATTGGTAAGCACTCTAAGGTTTTCATTTCATTAGTGTGCTTGTTAATTTTATCAAGATATAATTTATCATGTCCCGTTGCATGTTCTGCAAACATGTTGTTTAACTGTCTGCTTTGTTCTGCATAGGCTCTTCGTTCTATGGGTGAAAAGTAGTATAGTTCGGTTTGCATATAATTTATAAATGTTTGTATGGAATTAACGGGAGTAATAACTTTTGGCACAATTTGAGACGCCAAATTTTTTGCAAGTAACACACTATTTATATCTGTTTCGGGCACTTGAGTTATATCTATATCTATTAGTTTTTTAGGATTTGATTTTAAAAGTTCCTTAAGATTGATTTTCTTATGTTTAATATGAGTGATATCAATATCAGGATTTGAAAAGTCATTGTAATGGACCATTTCATGAATTAAACCGCTGGCCATATAAATACCTGTATCTAATAAAGAGGAATCCAAGTAAATAGAGTTTGTTTTGATACTGTAAGTGCAAGCACCTCCCATGTTGCCTACAATATTAGAATCTGGCGAGATAAAATTCATAGGGGGTAGGTCTGCGTTACTAGATTGTGCGGATTGTAGCCAATGAAGAATAGTATATTTCTGTGAAAAATCAAGCCTAGCCCAATTTTTTGAAAGAAAGGCTTGGTTAAAATCGTCTTTTTTATAAGTTATCTTTTTTCCCAACATTGTTTGGATATTTATTTCATCGCAATCAAGCAAATATTTTTCTCTTATATAATCATTTTGAAAGTTCATAATATCTTCAGAGGTAATCTTGCAGTTGCGTGATTTTTCAAGGGCATCAAATTTTTCTTTACATTCTTGACTGTTTAATTCTTTTTGCAAAATAGATGGAAGATTAACTAAGTTTTCATTAAACTTTTTCATAAAGTCATCATGCTGGCTTTCACTTTGAATTGGTTTGTTTATTTCCATGTGTCTTTTTCTCCTTCTAACTTTAAAGTAGTATAACATTAAAAAAGCAAGAAATCAAGAAGTGATTAGAGTAAATTGGCAGTAATTGAATATGAAAGAAGATAACTATCTCTCTAAAGATAATTCGCCATCTTCGTTTTTAAGGTAATTATAAATATTATTAAAATTTTTATTATTTTCATGTTCATATTTATCACATTCTGGCGACTTATACAAATCATCATGACGACTATAATAGTTTGCTTGCATAGTTGCATTAAGTAGCTCGTTACTGCTATCTTCACCTAGTCTTTTAAGAACTGGTGCGTAGCTGAGTGATTCGATTTTATTCGTGTGTCTATTAATTTTATTTAGCATTAATCTGTCATATCCTCTCACTTGATCTGCGAACATGATATTTAACTGTCTGCTTTCTTCTGCGTATGCCTTTTTTTCTATAGGTGAAAAGTAGTACAGTTCGTTTTGCATGTATTTTATAAATGCGTCTATGGAATCAACATCATTAATTTTTGTGCCTGTTCTGGTTATTGGAGACAGAATGTTTTTGTAAAATAAAACACTGTTCCAATCTGATTTATCCACCTGAGATAAATCTATATCTATTATTTTTTCATTATATTTTTTTCTTAAATATTTCTTTAGGTTTTCTTCTTTATTATTAATTTGTACGATACTATTAACATCAAGATTTAAAAAGTTTTTATAATGGTCCATTTCATGAATTAATGCGCTGGCTATGTTGAGACCGGAATCTAAGAAAGAGGGATTCAAATAAATTGACTTTGTTTTATAATTATAAGAATCGTTCACATTTCCTACCATATTAAAGTCTGGCGAAATAAAATTAATAGAGGGAAGCTGGTTGTGATTAGTGGATAATGTAGACTGCAACCAATGAAGAATAGTATATTTTTGCGAAAAATCTAGCCCACTCCAATTTTTTGAAAGAAAAGCATGGTTAAAATCATCTTTTTTATATGATATTTTTTTCCCCAATATTGTTTGTGTTTTTATTTCATCACAATTTAGCACAAAATTTGCTCTTAGATATTCATTTTGAAAATTGCTAATGCTATCTAAGGAAAAGACGCCCTCATTTGATCTTTCAAATGAATCAAATTTTTCTTTATAATCTGCGTTGTCTAACTTTTTTTGTAAAATCGTTGGAAGTTTAACTATACTTGCTTGATAATAAAATTCATTAAACTTTATCCGTAAGCCATCTTTTTGGATTTCACTTTGAACTGGATTATTTCTTTCCATGCGTCTTTTCTCCTTTAATTTTAAAAAAAGTATAACATTAAAAAAACAAGGAATCAATAGTGAATTTTAAAAAAATTTAAAAATAATAGAAGTTTTGAAAATTTGATTATTTTATATATATGCAACAAAAAAACTTTGCAAATAAGGCGAGTTGTCTAGTATAAATTATAAAAATTAATAATAAAAAGTGGGTTCACAGAAATTCCATAATTAAACAGTATTAAAAATACATATTTTTGACTATTTTAAAATTATCTTATTAGAAATTACTTTCTATTTATAAACAACGGAAATAAATATTTATAAAAATTTTTTCTATGCTGAAATTATGTAACATGTTTTAAGAATAAAATATAAAATTATAGACAACCTATCTTTCCAAAATTTTACCGTTTTTGTTTTTAAAATGGTCGTAAATATCATTAAACATATTATTGAGTTTGTGATCATAGTTATAGAACTTTGTTGTCATATCCAAATCAGAATAAATGTAATAGTCAGTTTGCATGGATTTATCAAGTAGTAAATCTCTGCTAGATTCGTTTAATCTTTTAAGAATAGGTGAGTAGCATAGTGATTGAATATTGTAAGATTTTTTATTAATATTATCTAGTTTTTTCTTATCTATCCCTTCCACTGATTTTGCTATCATGGTGTTTAACTGTCTGCTTTCTTCTGCGTATGCTTTTTTTTCTATAGGTGAAAGGTAGTATAGTTCATTTTGCATATAGCGTTTAAATGATTTTATAGAATTAACATCGCATCTTTCTGTGTCTGTTGCTTCTATTGGGGATATAATGTTTTTTAAAAATAAAACACTATTCCAATCTGCTTTGTTCACTTGAGATAAATCTATATCTATTGCTTTTTTACTATTTTTTGTATTTAAATAATTTTTAAGATTTATTTCCTTTTTGCTAACTTGTATAAAGTTCTTAATATCAGGATTCAAATGACTGTTGAAGTGATCCATTTCATGAATCAATGTGCAAGCTATGTTGATACCTGAATTTAAGGTTGAAAAATCCAAATAAATTAAATTAGTTGCGTCAAAATAAGCACCTATCTCGTCTTGAGTAATATATGGTGAAATAAAATTGATAGAAGGAAGGTTAGTGTGAACTGATAGTGTGGACTGTAGCCAGTGAAGAATAGTATATCGCTGTGAAAAATTAAGTCCACCCCAATTTTTTGAAAGAAAAGCGTGGTTAAAATCATCCTTTTTTATTGTTACTTTTTTACCCGTTAATGAGCGTGTTTTTATTTCATCACAATCGAGTACATACCTTTCTCTTAGATACTTATTTTGAAAGTTAGCAATATGCTCTTCATAAGTTAAAATATCGTCAGTATTTGAATTTTCAAATACAGTAAATAGTTCTATATAATCATGATTTAAAAATAATTTTCTTAATCCTTTTGGAAGTGTGTTCAGTTGACTATTATCTTTTTTAGATATTATTCTAAAATTTCCTAAACCTTCTTCAAACTGTTTATCATGTGTTGTACTTAGTTCCATTTTTTTTCCTTCTAATTTTTTGTAAGTATTATAACATTAAAAAAGCAAGTAATCAATAGTGAATTATAAGATTGAAAAGGTAAATTTAAATTCGAAACAACTGCCAAAAAACCCCGACCATAAAATGAATGGCAGAGTTGGGAAAGTAAGTTTAGTAAATTATGATAGAAATTTATAAAATAAGTGATAAATTTTAAAAACCTATCTCCCCAAAGATAATTTGCCATTTTTGTCTTTAAAATGGTTATAAATTCCAATGTACATGGCATCGGCTTCATATTCATATTTAACACATTTTTGCGACATATATAAATCACTATTAGAATTATAATAATTTACTTGAAATACTGTATCAAGTAAATTATATTTATTAGTATCGTTTAATTCTTTAAGAACTGGCGAATATTTTAATAATTGAATTTTATCAGCGTGTTTTTTAATTTCATCTAATACCGCTCTATCCAAGTACTTCATCGGTTGATGTGTCATCATTGAGGTTAACTTCCTGCTTTCTTCTGTGAAGGCTCTTCTTTCTATAGGTGAAAAGTAATATAGTTCGTTTTGCATATATTGTTTAAATGATGTCGTGGAATTAACGTCAGTATTATGTGTTTTTGTTGTTCCTATTGGGGATAAAATGTTTTTTAAAAATAAAACACTATTCCAATCTGCTTTGTTCACTTGAAATAAATCTATATCTATTGCATCAATTTGTCTATATTTTGATATTAGATAATTTTTAAGAGAAACTTCCTTGTTATTAATCTGTACATAGTCATTAATATCAGGTTTGTTTAAACCATTAAAATGGTCCATTTCATGTATTAAATTACCAGCCATGTAAATACCTAAATTTAGGTTGGAGAAGTTTAAATAAAGTGAGTTTGTTCTATAATTGTAAGAACCTGCGCTGTTTGTAGTATATGGCAAAATAAAATCAATAGGGGGAAGTGGTTTGTGATTAGTGGATAGCGTAGACTGTAACCAGTGAAGAATAGTATATCGCTGTGAAAAATCAAGTCCACCCCAATTATTTGAAAGAAAAGCGTGGTTAAAATCATCTTTTTTTATTGTTATTTTTTTACCCTTTAATGAGCGTGCTTTTATTTCATCACAATTAAGCAAATGCTTTTCTCTTAGATACTTATTTTGAAAGTTTACAATATCTTTATGATTTAAAACAACGCCCTTTGAATTTTCAAATGCGGCAAATCTTTCTTTATAATCTTTATCACATAAAATATATTTTAACTCTTTCGGAAGAGTATTTAGTTGACTATTATAAAAGTTTTTTATGGATTTTATTGTTTTTATAAAATCTTCTAAAACTTCTTCAAACTGTTTATCATGTGTTGTACTTAGTTCCATTTTTTTCCTTCTAATTTTTTGTAAATATTATAACATTAAAAAAACTAGGAATCAATAGTGAATTTTAAGATTGGAAAAAGTAAATTTAAATTCGAAATAACGGCAAAAAAACCCCGACCATAAAATGAATGGCAGAGTTGGGAAAGTGAGTTTAGTAAATATGATAGAAATTTATATAATAGTGATAAATTTTAAAAACCTATCTATCCAAAAAATTAATTCGCTTTTTTTGTTTTATAGGGGTTATCCTCATATATACCGCGGTTTTATTTTCTTATTCGGCGTATTTTTATAAGTTATCCAAATCTCATAACGGAGATAATACTCTGTTTTATGATGGGTAAGGTATAACAATAAGATTATCTTTCTTCTCCAAAGATAATTTCACCGTTTTGGCCTTTAAAATAGTCATAGATTTCAATAAGCATACCGTTAGTTTTGATGGCATATTTTGAATATGATTGTGTCGTGCCTAAATCATTATTAAGGTAATAGTTTGTTTGCATAGTTTTATTAAACAGCTCATTTTTTATGTCATCGTCCAAATTTTTTAGAACGGGTGCTATGTTTAATGATTGAACATCATTTGAGCGTTTGTTAATTTCATCTAATATCAATCTGTCCAAGAATTTCACCGATTGATTCTCCATCATAGTGTTTAAATGTCTACTTTGTTCTGCGAATGCTTTTCTTTCTATGGGTGAAAAAATATAAAGTTCGTTTTGCATGTATTGTTTAAATGTCATAAATGAATTAACATCACTATTATGTGTTTTTGTTGTTTCTATCGGAGATAAAATGTTTTTTAAAAATAAAACACTATTCCTATCTGTTTGAGGTACTTGAAATATATCTATATCTATTGCATCAATTTGTCTATATTTTGATGTTAAATAATTTTTAAGGTTTATCTCGTTGTCACTAATTTTTATAACTTTGTTAATATCCGGATTGGTCAAACAGTTGAAGTGATCCATTTCATGAATTAAAGCGCTAGCTATGAAGAGACCTGAGTTTAGGTTGGAGAATTTTAAATAAATTGCATTAATATTACGAAAGTAAGAAGCATCACCATCATTATTGGGAGATGTTGAAATAAAATCAATAGTGGGAAGGTTGGGTTTAGTTGATAGTGTGGACTGCAACCAATGAAGAATGGTATATTTTTGCGAAAAATTTAGCCCACCCCAATTATCTGAAAGAAAAGCGTGATTAAAGTCATCCTTTTTTATTGTTATTTTTTTACCAGTTAATGAGCGAGCTTTTATTTCGTCGCTATCAAGCAGATGCTTTTCTCTTAGATAATTATTTTGAAAGTTTGTAATATCTCCATATGTTAAAATACTGCCCGAATATGATTTTTCAAATTTGGCGTATTGCTTAAAATAATCTTCGTTAAATAAAATATTCTTTATTCCTTCCGGAAGATTAATTTTATTATGAGGGTTCGGAGCTATTATTTCTAAAAATTTTTCAAAAAGCTCTTCATTATATCTTGAATTAGATTCCATTATGTTTCTCCATCTTAGTAAAAGTTTAACATGGAAAAACCAAGAAATCAATAACTATTTATAAAAAGCATCAAATCAAACGGACTGGGAAAATATACAAGATTGAAATGACTAAATATTTATAAAAATATTAATTTAAATACAAGTTTAAGTATTGACTTTTTGTCTCGTTACTGTTACAATAAAACTAGCAATTAATAATTTATCTACATTAATAATTAGTTTTAAAAAAACAAAATTTTAGGGGGTATATTATGAATAAACAAATTTTGAAAGTAAACGATAAAATTGTTGTTCCATATCATATGCAAGCAAATGCTGCTAAAAGAATTACGGCATCTTTACCCCAAAATGTTCAATTAAATAATACTGCAAGACTAGAAGAAGTTCTAGCATATTACTATTTGCAAAAAGCAGGCGTTATTTTTGATAAAAATAGTGATGTTATCATCGGCGATTCAAAAAACGCGCCAGATATTGTGAGTGGAAATTATGGCGTGGAAGTGACTACGCGTGGTTATATTAAAACTTGTCCTGAATATGGAACTGTGTGGAATTTTATACCTTGTAATTATGATTCTATAAAAAACCCAAATTCTCCACATCTTTTAGAACAAGCTCTTTTAAAAAAACAAGCACATATTAGTTATTACGGTAATAGAAAAAATAATTTATTTATTACCTCTGTTGTTCCATCAAGCAAACAACAATTATTAGAAGCACAATCAACATTGGCTCATATTCAAAAGCATCATAAAAACCATTATGAACATTTAATTTGCAACCTTGACAAAGGCTTGTTTGTGGTAGATAACAAAAGTATTGAAAGACTTGATATTCCAAAAGAATTTAAAGAAGAATTAAATTTAAGTGGATATCAAGAAATTTGTAATTATGTTAAAAATAGACAAATGCAAAATAATATCGCAGAAGACTATCACAGAGGCGCGGTTGCGGCTTTGGATAATAGCGTGTTTATGACAAGATAACAATTTAAACGATACCTTGAATGATTGGATTTAGGAAGAAATTTAATTTCTTCCTTTTTTGTATTTGCATTTTAAAATTTAATCAAATTATTTAACATAAGCGTATTAAATTTAATTAAGATGAAAAACGCTGTTCATATCTGCTTAATCAGACAGATATTTTTATTAAAAGTATAAAGTATATAGTAAAATTATTTTATTTTAGTTGTGCTAAAAATTATAGAAATTTTGAAAAATAATGTATAATAGTTTTGATATTAAGTTATTAATAAATAGATTTTATGGTTAGAAAAGAACATTAATTTATTATAAACAAAAGGTGGGCAATATGTGTAAAAAAATAATTGAATGGTTGTATTTACGAACTAAAAATAATCTTGTTTACTATGATAATTTAACAGGTGTTTATAATAGGCAGTTTTATGGTCGTGTATTAATTAAAAAAACTATAAATGAAGAAGTTGTTGTTATCATGTTAGATCTTAATAATCTAAAAACAATTAACGACACATTTGGCCATGCTTCCGGCGATAAATTGATTATTGGAATAACTTCTTCTTTAAAAAATTATGGAACTGTTTGCAGATTGGGTGGTGATGAGTTTTTAATATTAACAAATAATGAAAAATTAGAACTGTTTAAAAAATATGCAAATAATAATGATGATTTTTGTTATGCATACGCAACAAAAGAAAAAGGCGTTAGTCTTGAACATGCAATAATACCTATAGATAAAGAACTATTAAAAATAAAAAACGATTATAGGAAAAAACATCCGCGTGGTGCGGTTAATACAGATACTAAAAATTAATAGTAATAATGTTATATAAACTTGCAGATTTGGCAGGTAATAATAATAGAAATAAAGTTTGTGAATAATGCAATAGCAATAATTTTTCCATATTTTTCAATCTTTGTTTTTGAAAAATAAATTACAGAAATAAAAAAAACTGCTTCGCTTGTTGCAGCTATAACTGATGCGCAGCGCCCGATATAAGAATCCGCTCCATAGGTTACGAGTAGATTTTCAAGCATCGCAAGTCCACCCGCTCCTGAAAAATTTTTAATCACAATTAGTTCTATTAGTTCTTTCGGTATGCCTAAAAACCCTAAAAAGGGTGCAAAAAAAGACGAGAATGCAACATTTAAATTACTTATTGTATAGATTTCAAAAAGCATTAATATCGCCACTAAATATGGAAAAATAGTAAGTATTAAATCAAAAGATGATTTTGCGCCGTCTGTAAAACCTTTATAGGCGTTTGTTTTTTTATATACAGAATAAAGCAATATAAACACAATTAATGCAGGAAGAAGATATGCACTCATCTTTTTATCCTTTTATAGAAAAGCTTAACAAGTGTGATGCCTATAACAAGCGATATAATTGAAACTATTATTGACGGGAAAATAATGCTGGCTGGGTTTTGACTTCCGCTTAACATTCTAAGCCCAATGATAGTGGATGGGATAATTTGAAGGTTGCATGAGTTGATTAATATAAGCATACTCATAGCGAATGTGGGACTTCTAGATGGCTGTTCTTTATACATTAAATACATCGCTTCAATTCCGCTTGGTACACTTGCGTTACCGATTCCAAAAATGTTTCCTGTTAAATTTATAGATAGTTGATTTTTAATATTGTTATTAATATCGCCAAATAAAAACCTTAATAACGGACTAAAAAATCGAGCAAGCTTTTTGTCTAGTTCGCTAGTTTCCACGAGTTTTAGTAGTCCTAACCAAACAGCGTAGATTGCCCATAGTTTTAGCGCAAGTGTAATTGATTTTTCACCACCGCCAATGAGCGCAGAAAAAACACTATTTGGCTGGTTGATAATAAGTAAGATAATGCTTATTATAAGCAGGGTTGTCCATAATATGTTCATATTTTATGGTATGAGAGAAAATTAAAAATTAAAACAGTTTTGCTTTATTAAATGATTAGTTTGTAGTTAATAAGAAATTGATTTAAACTTGCTTTTTAGTTTTTGTTATCTATTTTTAAAAAAAATTAAATTTTGAAAATTATTTACTTGATAAACCATTAATGATATAAGCGTTTTAGTTTTTAAATATTATTTGGCTTAAAAATAAAATTGACTACCATAGATTATTAGTGTTAAAAATTTATTTGTAAACATAAATAATTATATTAAATCTGGCGAAATTTCTTTAATAACACAAGTAATGTGCTAACAATTCCGCTTTACACTTTTATATTTTTGTGATATAGTAACATGTAAAATTAAGGAGGAGTTATGAGCGAAAAATACTATGTTACAACACCAATTTACTATGCAAGTGGCAATTTGCATGTTGGTCATTGTTTCTGTTCCATACTTGCAGATGCGTGCGCGCGCTTTTTTAGATTGGATGGCAAAGATGTCATGTTTTTAACAGGAAGCGATGAACATGGTATGAAAGTGATGCGTTCGGCAGAGGTACTAGGACTGACTCCTAAACAGTTTGTGGATGGTGTTGTGGATAATTTTAAAGATATTTTTAAAAGCATTCATATTTCGTATGACAAGTTTATCCGCACTACCGATAAAGAGCATGTTGATTGTGTTAGAAAAATTATGCAAAAGTTATATGATAACGGCGATATTTATCAAAGTGTATATGAAGGGCTTTATTGCGTTCCTTGCGAAACATATTTTTCTGCCAAAGATCTTAAAGATGGTAATTGTCCTGATTGCAATAGACCTGTGGAAAAAACCAGTGAAAAATGCTATTTTTTAAAACTTAGTAAATATCAAGATTTTATTGAAAAGTTATTTAACGATAACCCTAATTTTTTAGTTCCCAAAAGTAGAAAAAATGAAATTTATAATAATTTTATTAAAGATGGTGTTCAAGATTTATGTTTAACACGCACTTCCTTTGATTGGGGAATTAAAGCTCCCTTTGATGAGGAGCATGTTATTTATGTCTGGTGCGATGCTTTAATAAATTATATAAGCGCACTTGGTTATAGCAGTGAAAATGACGAAAACTTTAAAAAGTACTGGCCTGCTATTCATCTTGTGGGAAGGGATATAACTCGTTTCCATACAATTATTTGGCCAATACTTCTTCACGCAATAGGTTTGGAAGTTCCAAAACAAGTGCATTCCACTGGTTTTATTACATCAAAAGGCGACAGAATATCAAAGAGTAAAAGCAATGGATTTGATGTTAAAGTGCTAAGCGACAGGTATGGAGCAGACGCACTTAGATATTATTTGTTAAAAGAAGGTCCAATTTTTAATGATGTGCCTTATGAGTCTTCTATTTTTCTTAACACTATAAATAGTGATTTGTGTAATAATTTAGGAAACTTAGTAAGCAGAACGCTTGCTATGATAACTCAATATTTTAATGGTGTTTTACCAAAAGCAAACGAGTTTGTAAACGAAGATAAAAAATTAATTGATATGTGTGGCTCCTTGCTTAGTGATGTTCGAAAAGATATGGAAGAACAGCGAGTGGATAATGCGCTTAGAAAAATTATGAGTGTGGTTGATTACGCAAATAAATATATCGATATAAATATGCCGTGGAAACTTGCAAAAGAAGAAAATGGACAAGAAAGGCTCGCAACTGTTATGTATGTTTTAAGCGAAAGTATTAGAATTTGCGCAGTTGTGTTGCAAGCATTTTTAGTGGAAATTCCACAAAAAATAAAAAACCAATTTAATTTTCCAGAAAGTCTTTTCACATTTAAAAGTGTGGCATCTTTTTCAAAAAAGATTAGCGGGCTAAAAGTAACTAAGGGCGACAATATTTTTCCTAGGTTAGATATTGCCAAAGAAATCATGTTTTTAGAGGAGCCGGCAATGAACAGTAAAGAAAGTAAACAAGTAAGCAATAAAGAGATGAAGTCTTTAACAAAAACAGAAATCAATATTCAAGATTTCGATAAAATGAATTTTAAAGTCGGCACAATTCTTGCTTGTGAAAAGGTGGCTGGTGCGGATAAGTTGTTAGTAAGCAAAGTGGACACTGGCGATAAGGTGCGAACTATTGTAAGTGGAGTTGCAAAAAGTTTTGAGCCTGCAAATCTTGTTGGCAAACAAGTGGTAGTGGTTGCGAACTTGCAACCCGTTAAACTTAGAGGAATATTATCTGAGGGAATGATACTCTTTGCAGTAGATGAAAAAACGGGCAAGTTCTCGCTAGTATCTCCTGATAGCGTGGTGGCTAATGGGAGTGAAGTGTGTTAGAATTAATAGACAGTCATGCTCATTTAAACGATAAGGTTTTTGATAAGGTGCATTTTGACGCCGAGTTTTTTGAGCAAGATGGATATTTATTAAAACGCGTGCTTACTGTTGGATATGATAAGGAAAGTATATTAAAAACCATGGAGATAGTTAATAATAATGAGCGAATCTATGGTATTGTTGGTTGTCACCCACAAGATGCAAATGAGTATGACGACAAGTTTGAGAAGTTGCTAATAACTTGTTCAACCCACAATAAAGTGGTTGCTGTTGGCGAAATTGGTTTGGATTTTTACAAAGAAGAACATCTTAAAACCCGTGAACAACAAACGCAGGTTTTTATTAAACAGTTAGAACTTGCTCATAAATTAAAATTACCTGTTGTTATTCATATTAGAGATGCTTTTCCTGAGGCTCTTGAGATTTTAAAAAACAGAAAGCATTTGTTAAAAAATGGCGGACTGGTGCATTGTTTCACTGGTACAATAGATGATTATAAAAGTATTAAAGAACTAGGATTGATTTTTTCAGTAGGCGGACCAATAACATTTAAAAATGCTGGTAACATTATTGATGTTGTTAAAAATTGCGATATAAACGATTTATTGATAGAAACAGATTGTCCATATTTAACACCCGAACCTTTTAGGGGGCGGGTTAAAAATCAACCAATAATGGTTAGATTTGTTTTTAAAAAAGTTGCAGAAATTAGAAATATGCAAAATAAAGAGTTAGAAAGAATTTTGCTTAATAATACTAATAAACTTTTTAAAAAGTTGAAATAGTTTTTTTTAAAGTGTATTATGCTTATAAAAAAGTTTACTTTTTATGAGTATGAAAGTCCTAAACTCCCTAAATAAAATCGAAATTTAATAACTATGAACTAATTATTTTTTTAAATAAATGCTTTAAAGGAAGTGTTGGTTATAATATATAATAATTCAGCAAATGGGTTTGCCCTATAAATGCCATATATTAAAAAATAATTCGCTACTTATAAGGAATAAAAAATTGAGTGAATTAGATAGATTATTTGATAGTAAGTTTTCATTTAATAAAAAATTTGGTCAAAATTTCATTTTTGATGGTAATTTGTTGCGAGCAATCGTTGCTGACACAAAAATCGATAAAGATTTCACGGTGTTGGAAATAGGCACGGGCGCGGGCACGCTCACTAAAGAGATTGCAACAGTTGCAAAAAAAGTTATAACTTTAGAAGTGGATAAAAACCTAAAAGATTATTTGAATCAAACTTTTAGCGAATTTTCAAATATTGAATTGATTTTTCAAGATGTTATGAAAGTTGATTTGAAAGAATTAGAAAGCAAGCTTGGCGGTAAATATGTGATAGTAGCAAATCTTCCTTATTATATAACCACGCCAGTTATTTTTAAATTTATCGAAGGTGCAACAAACCTACAAGCGATGTATGTTATGGTGCAATTGGAGGTGGCAAACAGAATTTGCGCAAAACCCGGTACTGTTGATTATGGCTCAATAACTCCAATTATTGATCGTATTGCAAACGCTTATATTATTAGGCGGGTGAATCGTAAGATGTTTGTGCCATCGCCAAAAGTTGATAGTGCGGTGGTAGGAATTGTTTTTGATGAAAATAAATATAAAATTGCAAATAAACAGTTGTTTAGCAAAGTTATTAAAAGTGTTTTTGCCATGAGAAGAAAAACGCTGGAAAATAATTTAAAATCCACTTTTGCTTTTACCGCACAGCAAATTGATGAAATATTTAAAGCTTGTGAGCTCGAAAAAGGAATTCGGGGAGAAAAACTAACAACAGAGCAATTTGTAAAACTTACAAACATAATTGCTTCCATGATTTAAATGTTGAAACTATTGCTGAAAAAGTATATATTAAATGGAAAAAGTTTGCTTTAAAAGGTGTAGTGTTAGAGCTTATATGATGACGAGGGTTGCCAGGTTATTATAAAAATTTAAATTTGAGTTTTTAGATTAATTTTTCTAAATATTAAAATAATTCAATAAAAAGTAAAAAAAATTAAGTAACAAAAATTAATGTTTAAATAATAAATAAGTCAAACTAAATAATATGAATTCAATGCGAATAAAAATTTTAAATTTTATTCGTTTTTTTTATTGATAGTAAGGTTAAAACAAAAAACAAGTCAAGTAATTAAAAATTTCGCTAAAATTTATTCAACTTTTATAATTTCTTTTAATATATAATACATGTAGTAAGAAAAGTTTTAATATTCATAATGGTCATTAATTCGTTAAAATTTTCATATAATATAAAACTTTTTCGTGTTTTTAAAAAAAATCTCTTTTTAAGGAGTAAAATAATGAGTGCTATTAAAAAGATTATTGTGCTAAGCGATAAGCAAACCGGGAATAGCCCTAAAGCGGTTCTCACACTTTATAAAAATAATTCTGGTGTTTTTGGAACACTAAAAAATTACGATATACATATTAAAGATGCAATTTTAGGGATAAGTGTTAATAGCAAACAAGAACTAAAACAGCATGTTTCTTTTGATAGCAGGAACAGCCATAGTTTTAAACTTGATAAAAACTTTAACCTAGATGGCAAAATTGGTTGTGTGTTAGTTGAAAGTAGGAACGGTAAAATAACTCCTTTAGTTTGGGGGCTCAGTGGCGGAAACGAAAATTATAAACAAGTGGTAATGGATAGCTTGCAAGCATTAGTTTCTAAAATGAACGAAATAAACGAACAAAATAAAAAACCGGAAATAGTACTTAAAAAGATAAATGAAAATGATGCTTATAAAGATAATATTGTAGATAAACCGAAAATTGTGCCTAAAACCAAATATGGTGTGATAGAGAAAATCAAAGAAGAAAATGTTGAAAGTATTAGAGAAGATAGTGGGGAGTTTCAAAAAAGAATAAGAGAAAAAATTTCTGTTAGAGAGGAAGTTAGAGAAAGGACTTCTGGAAGAGAAGAAAAACCCACAAAAAATCAAAATAATGACGAAAATATTATGCTCAATCTTGGCAGGCTAAAAGCAAAAGAACTTTTAAAAAATACGCAAACAGGCTTTCATGAAAATTTTTTAAAAGCCAACATTAACGATAGCAATATTTTTGTTGCATCCGCATTAGACAGCAGTAGTTCAATGCAAGAAGTTGAAAAAAAAGTTATAAAGGCGGGTAAAGTAAGTAAAAAAGAAAGTAATTTATTTGAATCCACCGACGAAGAAATCGAGGCGGATATTGATAAAGAATTTGGATTTTATAATTTAATAAAAGAGCAAGTAGATGAACTTTTTGCAAAATATCCCTCAGAGAATGAATTAGAAAAATTAATTCCGGAAAGTAAGTGGGTTAAAGTGGATTATGAAAACGACGGGCATTATTATGTTATAGGTTTGATATATGAAAACGATGCGTTAAAATATATTTGTTATGGTGTACCCGGTACACATGATAAAGAACCGCCTAGCGATTTTGCTAAATACAGTCAATGGATACCATTAAAAGCAAATCAACCCGACGGCAGGGGATATTGGTTAATGTATCAAGATGCTAATGACGGTCATTCTGTTAATCTTGAAGTGATTTGATGCAGTTATACATAAATCATGTTTTATGGTTACGAAAATTTATAAGACAAATTTTAAATTCATATTTATATTAAAAATTGTAATAAAATAAACTATATAAAAAAGTGCTATATAAATACGAATTATAAAAATATGTAATTCAAAGTCGTGCTTACAAAATATATTATAAAAATATGAGTGGATTTTCCACTTTTATTTTTTAAACACTAAAAAATTAAAATAAGTGCTTGGTTTAAAAAACTAAACTTTCTTTTTAAAATAGCATCTTTAAATAAAACTATTTTTGAAAAGAGCGATAAAAAAGTTTTCATTTTAGCGTTTATGTTGCTTACTATTTTAAAGTTTAAAATATAAAAATTCTAACGCTTTTTTAGCGGTGGCATAGTTTGGCAAATTTTGGCAATAATATAAATAAGGAAGTGAAGATATGAAAAAAAATAATGTTGATATGGAAGAGATAAAGAGAAAGATTGCACTGCTTCAAGGAAAGCTTATATATTTAACAATTAATAAGGGTAGAAATCGAATAGTAAAGTTAAATGCGTATATTGACCAAGTTTACCCAAGTATGTTTATAATTAAACCCGATGAAAAAGTTGATTTAGATAGAATGAGTTATTCTTATAGTGATGTGCTTTGCGGAGATATAAGTTCTTCACACTTTTAGTAGAATTTACACGGAAAAATAGAAAGTTATTGTCATAAATTTTAAAAACTCCTAGTATCATAGTAATAGATTTAAAATTGAAGGGGGTTTTGAAAATGGCATTTGAGCCAACATACGAAAAGGTGGTGAGTGGTTTTCGTAAAAAACTAGGCACAACCCAAGCAGTAATTGAATGCAAACTGCCAGTAAATGAAGGCAGGGTGAGCAAGATATTATGTGTTGATGCAACATCTTTTGTTGTGGGAAGCGAAGTGGTGGACAATGTGGTTACCTTCAACGGTTTTGTGAGTTTTCATGCAATTTATGAGAATGAAAACGCAGAAATAGAAGGGCTAGATTATACCGCCGAGTTTAGAGACAAATATGTTTGTGATGACGCTACTAATATGCTTGCACCTGTTGTAACTAGTGCGGTTATCGACATTCAAAGCACGCCACAAGAAAACGAAATTAAAGTTGTGGCAATTCTTGAAATTCATGTTGATGGTATTCTAGGAGATGAGACTGAAGTGCTTATTGAATTGAACGACAACAATTCTTTTACCAAAAAAGAAACTTTAAATTTTGTTGCATATAGTGGTATTATATCAGATAGATATGATGTGAGTCATGATGTGGAAATCTTAGACAGTGTAAGCAGAGTGCTAGGTGTTTGTCCGTCCGCTTATCTTGAAAAAATCACAAAAGGCAATAGGCTCTTGACAGTAAAAGGTGGTGTGAATTTCGATATATGCTATGTTTGTGACAATGGCACCATAAGAACCATGCAAGGAAATCATGAGTTTGTGACAGAAATTGCTAATGATAGTGTGGAGCCTGAAAGCAATATTCAAAGTTTAATTAATGCGATGCTAAACGATATAAAAATATCCACAGCACTTGATGTTGATAAGGCAATTGTGACAATCAATGTGCCAGTTAGGTTTTTAGGTTACATATTTAATCCAAGAAATTTGGATATAATTAGTGATGTTTTTAAAGCAAATCATTATTTAAATGTGGACTACGAAAACATTAATATTCAAAAATTTCAAACGCCAAATGAACTTGTGGAAAGAATCACCGGGAATGCAACCCTTGATGATAACATGGCGTTTATGGATGAAGTTTTAGGAAATTGTTGCAATAGAGTTGTTCTTGCCAACAATGGAGTTCAAGAAGGCAGGTTGCTTCTAGAAGGCGTTGCTTATACAACTGTTATTTATTTAAACAAAGAAGAAAATAAAACTTATTCAACTCAGGTGGAAATTCCTTTTTCTATCTTGGCAAACATTAATAATCTAACTGACGATTTAATACCGCTTGTGAATATTGCGATTGGTGATGTTGTTGCAAAGGGTAAACGCGGAAAAGAAATTGATATTAATGCAAAACTATATATCTATGTTGATTTTTACAATACTATAAACGATGCAGTTATCGCTAATGTGATGCAAGCGGACGAAAAAATTTTTGACGATCTTGTGTTAAGCCTATATATTGCAAAAGAAGGCGATACTGTTTGGGATATTGCTAAAGAAATGAATATTTCACCTAACCTTATTATAGAGCAAAATCCAGAACTTAATTTCCCGCTTAAAGCAGGAATAAAAGTTGTTATATATCGTCAACGATTATTAGAATATTAATTTGTTTTAATTTAAATCGTGCGTAGAATGGTTTTAGTTCCCAGCTTAGCCGAAGTTTAAAGATGCTTAAAAAAACTTTTTGGCGGAATGCAAGCAGTATTTAGTTGTTATTAAAAACTTATTTGCTAGGTCGCCATAAAATTTTCGGATGTCTTTCAAAGTATTAGCCTAAGAGAAAATATTAAAATAACAACCCCTTTAATTATAAGCCACTAGGTTACTAGTGGCTTTTTTTATCCAAAGCTACTAATGGACTAAGATAATAACGAGTTAAAGATAGTGAAATTTTCAAAGATGCCAGCGTTTGTATAGCGTAGATTAATCAATGACTTTTTTTTGTAATCGGCAGGAAAGAGAAATGTAATTTATCAAAGTACAGAAAAGACTTTAAGTAATCAAATCTTATAATACTTAATATTCACTTACATATTAATAAAATATGGTTTAAGTTTAATGTTTTTTGGCTATTATTAAGCTAAGGGAAGTGAAATGAAAAATAAAATTTTAGTAGTATGTGCTTTATTCTTTGCATTTGTGGTTTTAGCAGGCTGTAATCAAATTGAAAATAATGATTATTTAAGAATACATATAAGGGCTAATTCCAACAGTGAAAAAGACCAATTTATAAAGTATGAAGTTAAAGATTTAGTTATTAAACATTTAACGCCCTTTTTGACAGAATGTGAGAGTAAAGAGAAAGTTATAACTATGCTTATTGACAATAAGTCATCACTGGAACATTTAATAGATGATTATTTAACTATGCGTAACTACGAATATACTAGCGAAGTTGTTATTGATAATGAGTTTTTTCCAACTAGATATTATGGAAGTATTTTATTGCCATCAGATTATTACGACGCAATTATTATAAACTTAGGAGAAGGTGCAGGTGATAATTGGTGGTGCGTTGTTTATCCTCCACTGTGTTTCACTAATACTAATAATATTATTTATAAAAGTAAAATTGCTGAAATAATTAGTAATTTTTTTAAAATATAAATATATTTTAATTGGCTTTTGATTTGTAAGCAATAGCAGTACTTTTCTTATGTGGATTTACGAATGCATAAAGACTTAGAATCTTATACTTAAAAAGAAGGTTTTATGGAGTTTTGAGTATAAGCGCGCTAAAAAATAATTTTTTGCCAGTTTGGATATAATTTTTTAAAAAAATTTATAGTATAGTTTTAGAAAAATTAATATTAGTTTATCGCCAGTTGGCCTAACAAATTTGCCGTTATTTTTTCCATTACTCCTAACTTATCAGATTGGAAGTCGGAGCAATTATAATATCTTCATTTTTGCTTTCACTCATTGTTTATCTTTTGCTAAATAACCAGTAAAGTAGATTTAAGTAAAACGAATTAATTTACTCACTTAAAGAAAAAAATTAAACAAAAAACAGAGAATATTTTTACGCAAAAAATATTAGAAATAATATTTAAGTAAAACGAATTAATTTACTCACTTAAAGAAAAAATTAAACAAAACAACAGAGAATATTTTTACGCAAAAATAAATGTTAGTATTAGTGAAAATGATGATGAGAAAATATTTCGAAACAAATGATTTTGGATGAGCGAATAACCTAAGCAAAGAATTTCCTTCAACTCCTTTTTTAAATGTTTCTAACCAAGGATTTAAGAAATGATAAATATCAAACTATGAAATAAATTTACTACGCTTTTCAATATTTTAAAAGCGGTTTATTTTATTTGGTAAAATATTGTATTTTATTTATAATATAATATATAACTTATTATTGTTATTTTTTAAACTTATAAATTATTAGAAAATTGCCAAAGATAAAATGACAAATAAAGGAACGAAGAATGGGAAAAATTTTACGAAGGGTGTTAGTTTTAATTGCTTTTATTTTGGGGTCAAGTATGGTTTTTGTGGCTTGCGAAAATCCATATCAAAATATTAGTTTATATGTTTACATAAGCGATGAAGTTGTTTATAATCCTGACACAAGCAGAGATGAGTTTTTTCTTGAAGGAACCACAAATTCTTTTACTATAACTGCTCAAGTTACAGGAGTTAAAGGGAATGTTAATCGGGGTGTTAAAATTTCTGTTGACCAGCCAACGGAAATTCTGGCGAGTAAGTTTGAGACGAGCAGTGAACAAAATGGTTTAACGACTGCGCGTTTCACAGTTAAAAACGGTGGAAATCTAAAAATAAATGTTCGAACTAATGAAGGTGGAAAAAGTTTATCGCAAAATGTTTTTATTGTTGTTCCTATTAAAGAAATTGCTTTTAACACTGTGAATGCAATTCCTGTTGTGCGTGGCGTGAGCACAGATTTATCTAATGAAACACCTAACAGTGGAAACGGTTATAAATTTATTAATTTCCTTCCATCAAACACAAACCAACGCAGTGAAATAAAGTTACAGTTAGTGGAAGAAAATGAACAAGTGGAAATTAATGGCAGTAAAATTAAGGTTGCTGCTAATTCCACAATTTCAAATTTTCAAATTATAGCATCTTACAACTATCACAAAAAAGGTGGTGGAGTGGATGTAATAAAAACTCAACCTATAACAGTAGATGTGTTAACTCCTTTTTCTCAGCCTCTCTTAAAAGATACCATTTCTGTGTTTAATGAAGTTGCAGGTCAAGATATTAAGTTAAATAAAAATACTCCTTCTGAGTTTGCAGTTAGTCTTGCCACCAATAAAGATGCCAGGTACTCGGAAGCTATTCAAGCAATGCTTGCTTTTAAAGAAAAAGGTGAGGCAGGCGAAGAAAATATAAATATACTAGACGAAAGTTATTCGTATTTAGGCACAAAATATTCTATTGACTTATATGATGCTATTAAAAATCATAATACAATAGGAAGTGATAAAAACAGTGATTTTCTAACTGTAAGTAAAGTGGGAAATAAGAAATTTGAGGTAAATCATAGAGATGTGGCGAAAACTGTGCCTTTGGATTTTTATGTAAACTACTCAGGTTATGAGAATTTCTTTGATTATCAAGTGGTGACAGTAAGTGTTTCTGTTTTAGCGTTTACGGAAAACATGGAGGTTTTTAGTGATAGCCTGGCGGTGGAAAAAGTTAACGAGTTAACGCTTTTTAATGACTACAGCGCCACAGATTTAGGCAGTTCAATTTTTGTGCAGATATTGGGTAATGATGACAAAATATTAGACACTCAAACTTTCTCACTGTCTTTAGAAAATGTGCAAAATATTAGAGCATTTAAAATTGTGAAAGGTATAGAAGTTGAAATAGTTGAAACGGATATGTTAAAGAGCGGAACAACAGTGTATTTTAAAAATGTGGAAAACGAGATTATTGTGCTGGAAGAAAATGCTCATATCAAGTTGGTTTCACATGCAGTTGTTCTTAATATTCCTTTATATTTAGTTAGAGAAAAAGTTGCATGGGGTAACGATAATATCTCCACCAATCTTTTTTTTGAACTTGATAATTTTAAAGAAATAGATTTACCTTTGAATCGCTTTTTAGCAACCTGGCTAGATAATGAAGGCGAAGTAATTTTGCCAGAGTTTGATAATTTAAAAGCAGAAGATTTTGTTGTGGAAGTTTTGGGCGGTGAAGTGGTTAAAGTTTTAAATGAAAGTGGGGAAACTGCACTTTATGATTTAACAAAATTAAAACTAACTCTGCAAGATAAAATCGGTAGCGCAACCATTATTGTTAAAACACCAAACGGATACACTCTTACTATCAACATAACGGTACTTGTTAATTTAACGCATGAAAATATTTATTTAAGTTTTGATAAATATGCAAATGTTGAAGATAATTTTATTGAATCAATAGATAGTTTAAAAACCTACACCTTTAATGCCCTCGTTGGCGACAAGCAAACAGTTTTATTGAATTACGACAATAAAAACGGAACAAAATTTGTGCTTGATGATAGTGTAAATATTGCTTTTTTTAACATAGTTTCGTCAAATCCTGATAGTGTTTATATTCAAAACTCAAAAGAACTGGTTGTTGCGAATTATGCAGACCTAACAAAAATTGCGGAAATTACTGTTACTATAACAGGATATAGCTGGACGGGAGATATAACAAGTATAACACCTGCCACAGCAAGTTTTGAGTTCAAGTTTTTCGTTAAAGTGAATTTGCCTATAACAGGAGTGTATTTAGAAAGAGCGGCATTATCTATTTTCACAAAAGACACACTAAACTTAGAGGACGTATCTAGTAAAGGTGAGGCAATATTAACACTTAAAACTAATCCTAAGGACACAACAACCTTTAATAAACAAAATATTAAATGGCTATTATTTATAGACCTTGGCGGTGCGCCTGTTAAAGAAATTGATGAAAGTAATAAAACGGGGTATCATCGTGAAGGAAACGAGAGTAATGGCGCACGAATTTATTGGGAGCTAAGTGATGATAAAATATCTATAAAATTTTGGGTGGAGTTGTTGGGAACGCAGGCTTCTAACATAAGCCATGATTTTAGACTTAGTTTTTATGCAATGCCAACTGTAACAGAAGAGTATAAGGACTTTTATGGCTTTAAGCATGAAGGCTTTCATTCCGTTCATAGTAGGATAACAGCAACTAATGCAGTGCTTATTGAAGAGCTTACACCTGATTTACCATATAATGTGTTGGATTTTGATCTTAGAGAAATGGGTGATGAAAATATTAAAAATGGTTATAGATATTTTGAAGGCGAGAATGCAACTAAAACATTTAAATATTCTCTTAACCCAACTAACCCTGAAAACAATAAGCTTGAAGTAACTAAAAGTTCGGGGGCGGGGAATATTGAATTTCATGTGGACGAAGACAAGCAGGAAATAAGTGTTACTGTTATTAGTTTGGGAGTGGGAGAAAATTATCGCACACCTGTATTTTATATTATTTTATCCACTATGGATAGTCAGGATAAAGATAATCCTGAGTTGTATCGTTTTTCTGTTAGAATAACTGTTAGAGTGCAAGATGGAAAAGATATTTCTTATGAACTAAGAAACGAAGCGGATTTAATCAGAATGCGTGGGGATAATTCTGCATATAATTCAAGTTATACACTTCTTGATAATATTTCATTAACTTCTAATTGGGTTCCTATAGGTACGAAAGAATATCCTTTTACAGGCAAATTTTTTGGATATAGCGAACTTGATGGAAGACGCATTAATTATATTATTTCCAATGTGACTATAAACCATAATTTAACCAATGAAGAAAACATGGGTATTGGATTTTTTGGTTATACTAAAAACGCTCTTATTGAAGGAGTTACAATTAAAGGGCTTTCTATAAATGCTAATGGGGGACTGACAAATTATAATGTTTCAATAGGCTCACTTATTGGATATATGGAAAACACAGCTGTTATTGATTGTGTGATAGAAGATGGCAACGGTTGGGATAGTTCGCAAGGCACAACGCTAAATGGTGAAAATCTTAATATTATAAAAAAGAACGAAAATGGAATACGATATAATTATAGCTCTTTAGATGTGAACGCTCTTGCTATGATAGGTGGACTTGCAGGCACGCAGATTGGGGGTTTAATTTATAATACTACTGTTAAAGTAAGAATATCTACTACTCTTAATTTACCAGAGTTTCCTGTTAAAACAATAGTTTATGCAGGCGGACTGGTGGGGTATTTACAGGCAAGCGATATTAACGATGTAAATGCATTTGCAGTTTTTGAAGGCTTAGAAATTGATGCTGATATTATAAATCAAAAATTTAATATTTACTATTCTCCATCTTTAGTGGGAAATTTTAAAGTGATTACATTAATTAATGCAGAACTGTCAGATGATATGAGTATGGCGAATAGGTTAAATTCAAATTCTGCGTTCGGCGGAGTTGTGGGGCTGAATAACGGCAAAATTCAAGGTGTAAATGCAAGAAATATAATATTTGGCAAAAACAACTTAGGTGGACTAGCGGGCGTGAACGGTGGCATAATTGATGGATGCTTAGTTTCCCCAACACTGCATGGACAAACTAATATCGGCGGAGCAGTAGGCTTAAACGCAAGCGGAATGATTGAAGATAACGGTGCTGGACTAAGCAAAGTATATGGAATAAATTATGTAAATGGAATTTATAGGGTTGAAGCATTATTCAATAGTCTGCTTGGTGCAGTTTATAACACAAAAGTGCAAATGCTTGACCACAAAGACAGTTTTAGTGTTTTAAACACTGCTATTGCTGGTGTTAATAACTTAGGCGGGTTGGTGGGATTAAATTTAAGCCAAGTTGTTAAAAACGAAAGTAATAAAACCTTTGATTTTATGGCAAGTTTGTCTTTTAACTCTGTTTATTCTTATGTTTCTGAAATCGAAATCACAAATGGTTGGGATAGAAGAAATGACCAACATTTATATTATGGCGATATAATTGTAACCACCACTCAATTTGGACAGACAGTTGGTGGCTATGTTGGAGGAGCAAATAATCTATTTGTAAATACAAGTTATGTTAAAATAAATATAAGCAACAATAACAAAATAACAGACATTGTGATTGGCGGTATGCTTGGCAAAATAATTAATAGCAGTCAAGAAAACAAGGGCGTGGTGCTTATATTTAATAGCAGTGTTAGTGGTTATGTTGCATATAGCAAAGTTGAGAATGACACTATCACCTATTTCACGGAAAATCAACATAATAATGTCGGCGGTTTTTTAGGCGATAGTGAAAATGTTTATAATAATTTATTATTTAATGACGAAAGTGCTATATTTGACTGGACTTACAACCAAGCTGGTTTATTTGGTTTTAAAAGCGAAGATACGGACAAGGAATTTACAACTTTCTATAATCTGCAAGCAAGTTACACAACTTTAAAATTTTACAGTAATATAGAAGAAGATGTTAAATATATACAAAACTTTGCAGGCGGAAACGAAACAGAGAATGTTGAATTACTAAAATATGGTTTAACTATATCAAAACCAAAACTGCTTGCAGCAAACAGTTTTTATATTGGATATAAAACTTATGCAAGGTATGGAAATGAAATAACTCAAATTATAACATTTAATGAGAACTTAGTAAGATATGGTGGTAATGTTGATTATTTCATATTTAGCGAAACGGGTACTAATGTTTTATATATTAATAATGGAAACATTGCAAGTGAACCAATAGCCACTGGTCTTACAGTCAACTGGACCAGAGTGAATGAAGATGGTGAAGAAGATATATTCGGCGAATTTTATCGCTCTGAAAGCACAGGTGCAAGCGCTGGTATGACTCTGCCAATTAAGGCTCAAGCTTTAGGTCTTGTTTACACAGGTCCTTTTGATGTTTATAATACAAGTTGGCATTATGATAACTTGAACATGTCACACTTAACAGCTAGTTTGTATAGCAATGATATAAATGCAAAATATTATTTAACGCAAAATGCAAGTGTACTTGAAGGTAAAAATATTTACATGCATGAAGATGTGAACGGCGGTTGGGCAATCCCACTCGCGGAAACAAAAACCAAAGATAATGGTGCTATTAATTTTATTGTGGACTTACCAACAAATAACATGCAAATTCTGTTTTTATATAGCGTAGGTTATCAAAGTGAAGAGGAAGTAGTTATTGAATATAATGATAACTACAATAAAGTGGACATTCAAAAACTTAACGATACTATCGTGCTTAGTTGTTATCAGGTGGATAAAAACCTGCTACCTGAAATATTTGGCTACTATGATTTTAATGGCGACCGTTCTCATACCCCAACGCAAACGGAAAGAATATACACTAGTTACTTAAACGCGTATTTAAAAAGTTTAAATAAATATAAATTATCTAATTTGTTAGAAATCTTAAATGATGGGATTAGCAATCAATATGATGAATTAAATATTTATAGTAATTCAAATTTAATTAATATTGAGTATGGGAATGGCGAAGTATACATAAATGTTTTAGGAACCGGTAAAGCATATATTTATATAACTTCAAAATACAACTTAACTGTTAGTGAACGCATAGAAATAAATATTATTAATAAGATTTCTAACCTGTCATTATTTGGTGATATGCTTAAAATAAACAAATTAAGCGAAAGCACACCGTTAAATATTATTAAAAGTTATGATAAAATTTTAACTATTACTTTAGATAGTTATTTAGAAAATGTAACTCCAGGCCTTACAGAATACTACGGCGATATTGCGCTAAGTGGTAATACAAAATTTGGTGTGGGTGCAAGATTTTATGTTTTAAATAACGAGGGTAGCCCTTATCATGCAAGTTTAAACATTCCGACCGAGTTTTCCATAAACGGGCAAAAGTTTTCAGCGTATAGTGGTCCTCAAGGTTGGCTAATTTATGTTGATTGCTATGATATTTCCACAGTGCATGTTAAAGGATATGAAAAAGCAAAGTATAATTTAATGGCATTGCCATTTGCGTATGATAAACAAAATTTAAACACTATAACGCTTATTGCTGATAACACTACTTCTTTTGAAACACAAGGTGAAAAATTTGCAATAAATATTATTGATGGCACTTTTGGAATTGGTGCTAGTGAAGATGCAGGGTCATCTCCAACTACTCCTGCTAACTTTGAAGTGGTACTGCAAACAGACGATATTAATGTTGGAATATATATCTCAATTAAACAACTAGAAAGATATATGTATTTATATGGACTAAATCAGGTTAATGCTTTTTCATCTGCTAGTGGAGTAATCAGTTCGTTTTATAAAGATGGATATTTGGTTAAGGTGAGCGATACTCTTCTTTTCCATATTTCTGATAGTGATATACTTGTTGAATTTGTTAATAATAAACGAATGGCGTTTAATTTTGATAAGTTTGTTGTTTATATAACAAACTTGCAATATTTAGATGCAAACAATGAAGTGTTGTTTGACGCATCAACAGATAGTATAGATGACGCACTAAATACTAGCGGGATGTTGGCGTCTAAGAGGTACAGTTTCCAAGTAGATGTTGAGGATAGATATCTATATGATATCGCCATGATTGAGGAGTTTAACTTTGATTTTTATACAGTAAAATACACAACTGAAAACGAAAAAATTGTTGAAAATGTTATTCTGGATGAATTTAAATACACTATAAATCCAAGTTTAGTGGAAGAGGATAATGTAAGCATAAATCATTTTTCTAAAATTACTCTTAATACTGTTGATACAACCACAGGGCAAAAAACAATTATAACAGATATTGATCAAAACTCAATGTCTAACACACTTGTTGCAGGCTATCCGGGACTTCTAAACATTAATCTTTATCCTTCTTATGCAAGAGTGGACTCTTTAACAGTTTCGTCATCAATTAGTGGTGGAATTTATGTGGGGCTAGAGCAAATGCTGGCTGACTTCACAAGAAATACAGAACCAGATATTTATCCGGAGTATATTTTTGCAGGCTCTTATTCGTCTATTGCGGAAGGAACGGAAATAATTGATAACGGGCGAGGCATAAGACTTATTAATAGCAGTTATAACTTTGTGGAAAACAATATTAATCAAAGAGGCTACAATGGAAAATTTTATATTAAAACATTGCTTCCAAGTTTTCATAATCCATTACTTGTGTTCACAATAACAGTTGTTGGTTACTTAAACGGTCAAGCACAATTCACAAAAACAATTAATATTACACCTCACTTAACGCCGTATATAGATTTTAATGTTGGTGGAGAAACTAATGTTGCTGTGGCAATAGGCAAGGAAGTTGAGTTGACTCTTTACACAGATGGTAAGGTGGAAAACAATAATATGTTTGATTTTTTCATAGAAAATGAAAAAACCACATTAGCGTCAGAAAAAACCAAGAGTTATATTTTTAATGGTATTCGTAAAGTTAATGAAAACAAATATGCTTTTATAATAAATTATGATGAAAATTTATTAGGCAAACAATTTAGCATAACTGTGACTGCTTTTAATGAAATTTTTAACAATATATATGAAGAAAGAGCAACAATTAATTTCCAACTTGCTCTTTTCACGGTTACATCTATTTCTGTGGATAGAGTGGAAGAGGGTAACCTAAAAGGAAACTTCAATCAGGATTATGCACTAGAAGTTAAAGTAAACGCAGATTATTGCACCGATAAAGCATTGATAAGTAGGAATGAAGCCGACGAAATTCAAAAACAACTTAGATTTGATACCGTGCAAAAACATATTTTACGCGAAATAGATAAGTTATCAGCAAGTATCACATCCTTAGGACTTTACGGAAAATATAGAGATTTTAATAATTTAACAGAAGAGCAAATAACAGATTGGCAAATAAGTATTGCGCGGTTTGGTGACGGAACTGTAAACGGAATTAGACATATTACTTCCACATGGTATAATAACGACCAGCCATTAACAGTGGGTACATCGTATCACGGATTTGTGGTTAGCAACGGGCGTGCTAAATTTTTAGTGTCTGATGTGAAAGATTTATTTGGTAATTCGTATAGAGAGCCATATGCCGTTTTAAATGTGAGAAGCACTGCAATTGGTAGTAATGAAAGAATTACAGCGCGTGCGCTTATTCAATATAGTGGCGAAAAAACCAATGGGGTAGGGTTGTTTGATGACAACAATGTAACAAGTGGTTTTGTTTTTGAGCACGAAAGTGATTTTGGGTTTGACACTGTTCAATTATCCAATGAAGAAAATCCCGAACCTATTTATAGTGTGACAGAGCTTATGAGTATGCAAGCGGACGGACATTATATATTGATGGAAGATCTTGAAGTGAATTTTTGGACACCGCTAAAAACCAACATTGCCAGTCTTGATGGAAACGGTTATGTTATAAGAATAAATAGTTTTATTGATGTTTCAAGTGAAGAAAATGAAATTAAGGAAATAGGGCTGTTTGGAGTTGTGCATGAAGATACGCTTATTAAGAATTTAATTGTTGAAATTGCACCTGCCGATAAACTTATTGACGAAACACGGTCGGGTGAAAACTTAGCCACGGTGGATTTGGAGATAATAGTACATTCTTACGAGAATTATAAAATTGGAATTATTGCAGGTGTAAATAATGGTACTATCACAAACAGCATGGTACTAAGCAACGCTGATGATTATAGATTCTTTAGAGATGACCTTTTAATAAGTAACGGAAAATTAACTCAACTAGAACTATTTGCAAGACAAGAAAAATATTTTAGCACAAAAGTGAATAATTCAGCTTATTTGTATAATCTAAATCGCACATCATCAATTATAAAAGTGCGTGCTATAAATTCTGTTGGTTCAGGCAATTATAGAATGTCAGGATTTGTGGGGCATAATAATGGTTATATAACAAACAGTGCGGTAGAAAATATCACACTTCAATCGGAATATTATATTTCAGGGTTCGTTTGCGAAAACAGCGGTAGCATTTCATCTAGTTATTTTAAGGGCGGAAATATAGTAAACACTAAGCAAGATACAGTTGGCTTCACTCAAGATAGAATGGGCACGGCGGGTTTTGTTGTTATTAATAATGCAAATGCTGAAATTAATTATAGCTATGTGCTTGGGCGAGATACTACTAACAATGAAAGAGATATTTCCGGACTTTATAATGGTTCAAAAATTGATAAGTTAGTAGGCTATAACTACACACTTAACTCATTAACGCGTGATACTCACAGCGTTAGAATGTATGGTTCGGTGATTTCTTCTGTTAAGTTTGCAGGCGGATTTATTTATAGAAACGCAGGTTTAGTTACAAATAGTTATGTGAACTCTGTTGTGTTAGGTGATGAGTGTGGTGGGTTTGTTTATATAAACACCACAAGCGGAATTATTAAAAACACCTATGCGATTGCCACTATTTATAAAGAAGAAACATATTCCTCTCCTTTCTCTGGTGTTACAACCGATAAAAATAATATGGTTATTTCGCTAGATGCAGGAGTTATTAATAATAGTTATTATTTAAAAATGGAAGTAACCGATTATCAGGATATTTATGAAGAACAATATAGACAATGGTTAGTAAGCGGAAACTTCCCAGAAAACGATTTATTCCTTGGAGAGACTTTTGATGGCGACATTCATGATATTATAAATCAAGAAAAATACATTGATGTTTTTAGCACAAACACTATGAATAGAACCAGTGCTGCATCATTAACATTTAAAGAATTTGGAGCATACACAAGTTTTGCAACATTTTCATTTAACGAAGACCATGAACTTAACGGAGAAAGTGTGGCGACTAGTGTTTGGTTTATTCCACGAGAAAATAATAACACAGCAAATAAATCTCAAACAATAGCAAGATATTTCAAACACAATTCATATAAAGCAAATATTCCTCAACTTGTTTCTGCTAATTTAAGAACAACATCTTTAAGATATTCAAACTTCATTAAACATTTGCCAGAAGATGCAAGTGTTATAACGGTGCTAGATACTTTATTTAATGGTATGAACTATGATGAGGCGTATAATATTCAATACTCACTTGCCAGTTTGCAAGGTTTTGAGCCAAACCTTTATGTTCTGCTACGCTTACTTTATGAGTATCCAAATAGAATTGGCACATATATCCTTAATGAATACTCATTGCTTACAGGCGACAACTCTTATGTAAATGCTCAAGGTGCAGGCACTATTGAGAAAAAATTAGAGTATGTGTTTGGCCGTTATTCAATAACAAATAATATAGAGGCATTAAATGCACCAACTGGCAATTCGCATTTTTCACTCTTATCAAATGTACGAAAGGCTGAGCTGAGTCTAGAGATATTAATTAATACTATAAACACGATTAACTCAACAAATATAGAAGATGTGTCTTCATTCTATTATAGTTTTATAACAAGAGATAATAACAATGTGGATATAAGTTATGGTGGCGGAGTACTTAACCCATATCTAGTAAGCAGTGTGGAAAAGTTTAATGTTTATGCGCTTCAAATTAACACGCAAGGGCAAGAAACGACCTTCAATCAAGCAGGAGCATTAAGATTGATTAAAACAATTTCGTATAATAACACAAACGAAATTGCAAGAACTTATAGAACTAATTTTTATGGTGACTTTGAAGGAAATGGGCTATACATAAACGATTTAAGAATAATTGCCGATAATGATGATTTTGTTACAGAAAACAAAATTGAACATATTGGATTATTTGGTACAATCGGCGAAAATGCTGACGGCAAACGAGGAAATGTCAGAAACTTAAACATTTTTGTTCAATCACTAAGAGCTGCTGCTGTTAAATATGTGGGTGTGCTTGCAGGCGAAATTTACAACTCAAGAATAAGTAATATAAATGTTACTTCTAACACTGACGTAACTGTAACAGGATTAAATGTTGTAGGTGGAATTGCAGGCAGGATTTATGGCGATAGCACAACTATTGCTAATGTTTCTGCATCAATTTCTGTTCACGCCAGATATTATAACAGTGTAAATAATTTTAGTGCTATCAATCACACCGATTATTCACATCTGTTTTATTTATATGATTTATCTAATGTTTCACGAATTTCGTATGCAGGCGGAATTGCAGGTATAATGGAAGCAAGAGGCGTTGAAGACGATATAGAAAATGCAAAAATAAACGCTAATGTTCGTGGTAATGAAGTTTATGGAAATATTAGGATTAGTGGAGAAGTTGTTGGTGGACTATATGGTTATTTGGGTAAAAATTCCATTGTCAGCCATTCTAGATTAATCGCAAATGAAAATACAAGATTAAATGGCAGTGCGATTGCCGGCGGATTAGTGGGACATAGTTTGGGAATAGTTACAAAAAGTGAAGTGGAAAATAATAACCAAACTGCTATTGATAATGAAATTTATAATCTATTAGAATCTGACACTTATAAAAATATTTCAACTATTAATATAAATATTCCTTCTACGGGTGCAACTTCTTTATATATTGGCAATCCTCATTATATAGGTGGCATTGTTGGGCTATCGCTTGGTAGCATTATTCAATTTTCAAATAACCGCGTGGATGTATCTAATATTAATGCTAAGTATGCAGGTGGTGTTGTTGGAATATCAATTGGAACATGGCTTAGCAATATATACACAACTGCCAGTGCATATTCTTTTACTGCGTATGGTGGTGTTATCGGTTTGCAAACAAGGTTCGATAACAATAATACCAATTTGATTAATAGCGGTAGTTTTAAATATGCAATTAATAATACGAATTTATATCAACAAATTTCTAAAGTAAATAAAAATTTAATTCAAATGGAAAGTGTGGTTGCTGCAACTATTTGGAAAACATCACATAAAGTGCTTAACAGAAGTCTTTATGGAATAGATGCACCGCGTGCACAAATGGGTTCGTTTATAGGTAAAGCATTATCTTATATGGAAAATTATGCATATTATCAAACAGATAATAATGGAGATATAATTGCGGGCACTGAGTGGTATGATTTCAAACAAAATACTCTTTCGCAACGAATGAAAAATGAAAGTATTTTCTTTATGCAAGCGTATCAAGAAAATAATCTTGAATTAATATATGAAATAGGAAATGCAACTTCCAATGCCGTTAATTTGTTACCTATCGATAAAAAGTTCGTGGAAAATGGGTATCATGAAATTGAAACGGGAACGGGTTTGGTGCCATACTTTATGGTGGTTAACGCAATGCAGTATGTTCACAACAATGTTGCCTACGCTTATTCTGGCGATATTTCCACCGACATTTATCATTCGAATGATTATAGTGCACAGTTTTATAGATATTCCCGCTTGCAAAATTATGGTTCTCTTAGAACACTAAAAGAAATATTTGATGGTATTTACACATTAAAAGAAACGGCCGTGAATAATTTAAATATTAGAATATTTGGCCGAGCTTCTGATAGCGAGTATAAAACAATTACTCAAGAATATGAGCCGGGTGAAGTGTTAGAAAATGTAAGTGGAGCAAAAAATTACTTAACAGGTGACAACAATCCACAGTTTCAAGAAATTTATAACAACTGGCGCCGAGATACATGGTTTGGTATAACAATGTTCGATGGCAGGCGTGAACTTAGGTCAATTTATTTATTCCCATCTCTTCGAACTAAGGTTTATCAAGAAATCATTTATGTTTACACTTTAGAAGATTTAAGGTCTAATTTTGCCGACTTCCCATCTGCCACTTATATTATTATGGCGGATATTGCTTTAACCACGAGCGATGCTGAAGGTTGGGTGCCACTCGGAAGTGCTGAGTTGCCGTTTAGTGGAACACTTAAAACTTTTGGCAATTATAGGTTATACAATATGAGTACACTAACGGCAGGATTTGATAGTTTTGGGTTGTTTGCTTATACATACGGCGCAACATTCTATAATATAAAAATTGACGTGGGTAGAGTTTTGTCTAATAGCACTTATATGGGAATCTTAGCAGGCAGTGCGACGAAAACATATTTTCAAGGCATTACTGTAACTGGTGATATTTCAATCGCAAATAATATAGAAACAAATGCCGAGTATTTAGGCGGAGTTGTGGGTAAAGCTACCGACTGTTATTTCGACCAAGTTAAGGTGGAAAATATGAACTTAATCGCAACCCATTCATCTGTGAAGATGGGAGGTGTAGTAGGGGCAGTTGACGCGAATGAATCTTACGATATGCGTTTAAGCAGAGCGCTTAACGGTATGCGAAACACTTATGTTCAAAATATGATTATAAATACTAATACAATTGTTACATCCACACCAGCATCACACATTGGTGGGCTAATAGGTAAAATTCAATCAGACAATGATGCCACTTTTGAACTTTTTCAATCTGCATTTTATGGTGATATCGTTCCTGGCGATATAAGCAATGCACATATAGGCGGAGTGGTTGGTTATGCAGACTATATTAATATGCAATATGTAGGAGCTGAGGGTAAGTTAAAAGCAAGTACTATCCAATTTTCTAAACTTGGCGGTATATTTGGTGGGCTTGGAAGAATAGATAACGCGCCAAGCAGACATATAACAATCGCTTTTGTTATAAATAATTTTGATATTATTATTTCAAGCGGTGCAGAAAATCATGTCGGTGGTTTAATTGGAGTTATGCAGTCAGGGGCAGCAGATGAAATTCGAAGTAGTTATTCAACTGGAACACTAAGCATACAAGCAATAGCAGGTTATGCGGTCGGTGGGTTAATTGGCAGTATAAAAGACAGTGATGGTGGTATAACCATTGCAGATGTTTATTCCATGAGCAAAACTTCTCTGTTTCCTAACAAAAACAATCAGGTTGGTGGTATTGTTGGTAAGGTTTCGGGTGTGGATGCAAGTGCATTTGAAAATGCAATTTATGTTTACGATTTTATGCCAAACAGTAATGATTATGGTAAACCTATTTCATCCTTAGCACTTCGAAACGCAGATGCAAATAAGCTTAAAGAATATGGGCTGGTTGGCGAAAGTGTTTGGAAAAAGGAATCCAATGGTTATTATCCTTTATTAAATAATAATTTTTTTGGAAACATGCAACGGGAAGGAACAGTACAGAATCCAAGAGTTTCATCCAGTATTTATTTTGGAACTGATGAAAAAGCTATAATTTTTAATGCAGATTGTGACTTAAGTTCAATAGTGTTAGAAAATAAAACTCTTTATTTAACAGGTAACTACCACTCTACCACAGGATTAGAATTTAAGATTGACAACACATCGGCTGTATTTGGTTTAAATATTACAGACAGTAAGATTAACAATAGCGGAATAATTTCAAGAAGTTTATTTTATCAACAAGATTCCCCAATTACCAGTAATGGATTTTTGGTTTATTCGCGAGTGGTTTCAAGTGTGGATTTCCTTGCAGAAATAGAAAAACAAGCGTATTTTAGCTATGTTAAAAGAGATGGAATAGTTACCTATTATAATAGAAAAAGTGAGCCTATTTCGTTAAGTCCAAATGCAATAGCAAATATTAATGAATTTGTTGAAAAAGATTATGATTTCGAAAATATTTGGACAGTTATACTTGGAAATAACGACAATGAATTAATTATAAATAACCTACCTATTTTTAGATGGGAAATAGAAAACGAGAGCGAGTGTTATTGGAAAAATTCCGAAAACAATCTTTACTTAGATGAATCTACATTAAAAGTTACAATTTCAACGCCTGGAGAGTTAGCGGCATTTGCAAAATACATAAATGCAGGTGGGAAACTATCAGATAATGCAATAATAACATTAGATCAAGATATTAATTTAACAGGGAAAGAGTGGACGCCTATAGGAACAAGTGATAAACCGTTCACTTATAAGTTTAATGGAAATGGATTTACTATTTCACATATTTCTTCCACGCTTAACCAAAATTCAGGATTATTTGGTGTTGTCGGTAATGCAAGTATTGAAAATTTAACTGTTAAAGACAGTATAATATTAGACGGCTCTTTTAAAAGTAATGCAGGACTAGTTGCCTTAGCAATCGGTAATATTAATTTAACAAATGTTTATTTAGTAAATAATCAAATTGCAGGTGGAAATGCGGGTGGATTTATTGGTCATAACACGGGAAATGTCACTATTCAAGAAAGTTATAATAACAATAAATTTACTTATGGCGTTAGCACAGGTGGATTTGTGGGTACCAGTGAAAGCGAAGGAAGTATAAACATTATAAATAGTTATTTGTCTAATGGTGATGTGACAGAAAGTGAGAAAAATAGAATAAATGTGCTGGGTGCTAAAAACTCAAATATAGTTGGCGTATTAGTGGGAACACTTGCAGGCAAAATGAGTATTAAAACATCATATAATTCCACGAATCTTGATAAATTTGTAGGTGATTTTAAAGCAAGCGCAACTATACAAAGTAATTCCAATTTCTATTCAATTGCAAGTCATGATGAAAAGGTTGTTGCTATCACTACTTATGATTTGCAAGCCGATGCCCTTCCAGGCTTTGACTGGAGCGGAATTTGGAGCAGAAATACTCTTATTAATAATAATTACCCATCATTCTTTACTAGATGGTTAAGTTCTATTGCTCTTCCAAATTATTATCAAAATAATGAAGAAATCGATAATAGAGAACACTTTATTCCATCAGAAAGTGTAACACAAGATGAAAGAGATTTTTATATTAAAATAAACAGCGGAGTTGAAAACATACAAGCACGAACCATTTTAATCTACACTGCTTCACAACTATCTTTTATCTCTAAAATGGTTAATATGGGGGGTTATACATTTGAAAATTGGAATATAATGCTTGTGGCAGTTGATAAGTCTGGCAATGCAAACAGCATAAATTTAGATGAAAAAAGCTGGTATGCTATTGGATATGATGATATTAATAATCCAAGACCTTTCTCAGGAAATATTTATGGCTGGAATGATACTAATAAAGATAAAGCTTACATAACCATTGAAAATGCAACAGTAACAAACCCAAATAAGCAGGTAACAAACCCTATTGATTACCTGGGATTATTTGGTTATGTTTTAAATGCAAATATTGGCTATATAAATCTTATCAATGCACATGTGCGTAACATTGAAGGAAATTATGTTGGAAACCTTGTTGGCAAAGCAAAAAACAGCGATATTGATAATATTTATGTTGGCGATGTATCAGTCAGAGTGCGAGGAAAAAGTGTTGTTGGCGGGGTTATTGGTTATGCTTTAAACACAAACTTGAGCCACATTGAAAACTATTCTTCTGTTATAAGCCAGGGTGAATATGCAGGTGGTGTGGTAGGTTTGTTTGAATCTAGCCGGGCTACTATAACACTTAACAATCTTAAAAACTATGGCTCTGTTACAGGTTATAATCAATTTATCGGTGGAATATTAGGACAAGTTTATATTAATAACTCTTCTGCCAGTTTATTAGTAGAAAAACTAAGCAACTATGGAACTATAGATATTATTGAAAAAACATGTAGCAACACCGGAGGAATTGCAGGAATATTTATAGTTGATAATATTAAATCTGTGTTATTTGATAATTTGGTTTCAATCAAAGATATAAATGGCATAACTAATTTAGGCGGAATAACAGGCGAGTTGATAATAAAAGCATCCGAAAATGTTACCATACAAAATTTAAATAATAAAGGCAACATTACGGGTACATCTGAGTATGTTGCAGGCATGATTGGAAGAGTGGAAATAACTACCACTTCCGGAGATATAACAGTCAATGATATAACTCAAACTGGTTCCGTTAAATCGGCTGATAACTATATAGCAGGTGTGTTTGGTGAGTTGAAAACATTATCTGTAAACACTACCATTGAAAACATTATGTTTTCCGCAAGTGTAGAAGGAAATAGTTATGTAGGCGGTGTATTTGGCAGACTAGATATTGATTGTACAGAAAAAGCATATATTTTCAACCTATTCAATAATGATTCTGTACCACTTCCTACTCCGCAAATAAAAGGCGGAAGATTCATAGGTGGTATTGCCGGGCAAGTAGAAATAAAAAATGCTAATATAGTTGAACTTACTCGTCTTGAAAATAATTTAAATATTTTGAGCACAGTAAACTTTATTGGTGGTATTTTCGGCCAGTTAACAGTGAACGCTACCGAACAAATTAATATCGATAATCTTGTAAATAAAGGCGGAATTAGTGGACATGCTTATACCGGTGGTATTGTAGGCAGAGCAAAAATTATAGTGCAGGATTTCGCAGATAATGAACTGATAATAAATTCTTTACATAATAGTGGAGAAATTAGTAGTGATAATAGCTTTGTTGGCGGATTATTTGGATATATTACATCAAGTGATTCATATGAACCATCTGAACCATTTGTAATTACTGGCTTAAAGCAAATTGCCATTTACAACTCAGTTAACTCAGGTACAATTTCGGGTGGTGATTTTATTGGTGGATTAATTGGTTTTGCGGTTAATGTGAATATTACTGCTACAATGCCTGAAGTGGGAAAAGAATATAAAATAATAAACTTAGGTGAAATTAGCGGCGCTAATTATGTTGGTGGTTTTGTCGGAGCAGGAAATCACATTAAGATTAATGGAAAAAATAATTTAATTTTACAAAATACAGGTAAAGTTATAGCAAACAATAGATTTGCAGGTGGCATTTTGGGGAAATTAAATTATTACGAAAATACTGATAACTTGCAGGAGTTGTTAAATCAATCGAGTATTTATTATTTTGAGAAAAATATTATTAATTATGTTGAAAATAAGGAAGAAATACTAGGCTTTAACTATGTTGGTGGCATAGTTGGTGTAAATAATGGAAGGATAGAAAATGTAATTAATAGTGGGAATATAACAGGCAAATTTAACGGAAATTACTTTGGTGGAATTGCAGGCATGAGTAGAACGGTTATTGAGTTTGCTAAAAACTCGGGAGATATTTCGGGGAAAAATATTGTTGGTGGTATTGTGGGAACAGTAATTTTGTTAACGGATAATAATAATGTTATAAGGACAAGAGTACTTAATGTTGAAAATAATGGTAATGTGTCTGCAACTATTAATAGTATCTATGGCGGTTTGATTGGTGAACTTAATGGTGATTTTGGGTCAACTTATTTTAATGACACTACACTTTATTTTGGTGTGGACAATACAAACAATGATATGGGAGCAATAGGTAATGGTCAGCACTTTGTTGGATATGAAGCTGATGTGCTGTTTAATAGAATAAAACATTTTATTGATAACAACCTATCAGAATTATTCCCAAGCGCAAACTGGGAATACCAGGACAACGAATTACATTTAATTAAATTTAAACTTATTTGAAAATATATTATCTTTAAAACATAACTCTTAAAACCATTATTTATACTATTTTTATAAAGATAATGAAGTTAATTAATAAAACTAGATATTGCCAAATGGGAAAACTTGTGATACAATACAATTAATTTTAAAAGATGTCGATTTTAAAGAAATTGGAGAATATTATGACGGTGGATGAAATTATAGAAAAAGGTAATCCTATAACAAAAAATATTGAAAATATTCAGTCAACAAAACAGTCGGCTTTTTTAGCAGGTGCGGCAGGCTATTATACGGCAGGACTAAACGCACGATTAATCTCAGCAGACTTGCATGATGCAAATTTGGGATTTTTCGATCGTTTTAACAATTTCCTAGTGTTTGGTAAAATTAAAGCATTATTAGATGAATTTGCAAATAAAAACAATTTAGTAGAAAATATATTAAGATTAAAAATTTTTGAGACTCCAGAAGGTCCAGTGCAGTTTTTTAAAAGTTTAACAAATGACGCAAAAAAGCAAAAAGCGTCAACTAAGAAAGCGTATGACTTGGCAATGGCTGAAGTTAAAAGTTTGTTTCCGGGTATAACAGAACTAATCTCTATTCAAATAAGACAAGAAGAAGCGCTAAAACCTGAAAATGTATCTAGTGAGTCTTTCACGAAGACAGATAGGAAAAAAATTAAAAAAGCCCTAGAACTAAATGCCCTTGCTCAAGAACTTGCTATTACTGCTGTAACTGGTATCCACACACAAGGTATGCAAGAAGAAATATTAAGAAACAGAAAACTAAAACTAATTGAAGAAATCCAAAACGATTTTAATGATAAAAAACCTGAGCTTTTAAGTTCAGAATATATAAAAAATATTGCAAGTAGTAATTTTAGCCCAAGTGATGGGTATGCTTTTTATGTTGATATAGATACGAAAACTCTATGTTTAATTGATAATAATGGACAAGTATTAACCAATTTTCCTGATGATTTAATTAGCATTAAAATTGATGGTGATAAAGCTTTCCAATCATTTGAGCAGTTTTCGCAATTTGTGGGTGGAATGATTAATCAAACTCCTGAACATCAATTTAATAAATATTCCAAACAACTTTCTAACGCAAAAAAAGAAAATGTAAAAACAGCAAAAGAAAGCATTGTTGACAGCCCTGAAAATAAAACTGTTCTTTTAAATGAAATTGCTAAAAGGAACTTTGAACTTCCAACGGGCTTTACTATTGAAGTGCAAAGTGAATTGGAAAAAGATGGGGAAAATTTAAGCATTGAAGAAGCAAAAGCGATTTTAAAGTTGCCTGAGAGTGAGCAATTAGCAATGCTTGATAAGTTTAATTTAGAGATAAAAGAAAAGCTAATTGTTAGAGACAAAGAGGGTGAGGAAATAAGCATAGATAGTATTGAGCTTAAAGATAAAGGTGATAATGCTTTTAATAATTTTGAAAAATTCGAAATATTTTATATAAATGAAAAAGACAGTAATATAAAAACCATAGTAGATGCTTACACAGAACATACAAATGCAAAAACGGAAAACATTGAGGACCTGGATTTATTTTTAGTAAATATGCAAAAGAAACAAATTGCAGATGCTGAAAAAGAATTGGCAAATGTATCTAAAAGAATAAATGAACTTGAAAAACAAGCAAAAGAAAAGAGTTTAATCACGTACACAAAAGAATTCAATGAGTATAATGATGAAATAGAATTTAACAAACTGGCGATTGACAGTTTAAAGTATTCTTTATATAACGAAATTCTAGAAAATTATGAAGCAGTATTAAATGATGCATCTATGCACGGTTTTATTGCAAAAATTAAAAATCGGGAAGATAATGAGAATAATGATAGAAAAAAAGCAATAATAGAAAGTCGCAAGCAAGCATATTTTGGAGACACTTCTGTTATTATGGATAATGCTGAGCAGTCTTATGAAAAAATGCAAGAGAGAGAAAATAAACTAAAAGAAAATATTGCAAAAATAATCGAAAAAAATACAGAACAACTGCTTTATTCAACCACATGCGCTATTCCTATTCCACAACCAGATGGAAGCTATCAAGTGTATTTAGGTGGTGGTCTTGATAGCAACAAAATGCCAAGTTTTCAAACCATGACTTTTGAAGAAGCTAAAAAATGGTATGCTTTTTCTCCTACTCATGAGGATGGGGTGCCAGGTGCTGACGCTTATCTTTCAATGGACGAAGAAAATAGAAAACAAGCCGGTAAGATTGTCGATGAGATGACAAAACAGGAGTTTGACAATGCAATATTTTTTAATGAGTTAGTGCATGTGTCTTTGCCTGATGCCTTAAAAACTTATAATAACTTTATTTCTCAAGTAAGCCAAATTGAAAAATTTAAAGAAGATATTGATAGAAATTTGGAAGAGGAAATAGCTTATGAAATTAATGCAGGGAGCATTATATTTATAGATAATATTTATCAAAGAAAAGATGAGCTAGGAAATATTGTTCCGATTTTTAGTGAACACGAGAGTTTGGTTATTTCAACTATTTCGCAAGAAGAACAACAGGAAATATTATTTGCTAAATTTATACCTGTAAAAAGAGAAGCACTTTCTAATGTGAGATTTAACTCCAAAGGTGAGATGCTATTTTTAAAAGAAGGCGAATACAAACAATGCTTTGGAAATGAGGCAGATTGGGTAGATATCAATAATAGAAGTGTTGAATTTTCAAGTAAAATAATCAATGAGTTTCGTGAAAATTATTTAAATGAAGTTATAGAGAAAGAAGAACTGCTTGCTGAAATAGCAAGTAGGCTTGCACGAGAAGAACAAATAAATTTTGAAAAAGAAGGTCATACACAGGAAAATACTAATAATGAAGTGTTTGATATCACACAAAAAAAAGAGACTAATAATCAAAATAAAGAAGATAATATTGACGAAAGTAATTTTAAACAACAAGCAGATTCTACCCACTCCCCTGAAATTATACAAAAAGAAACTAATAATTCCGCACGAGAAGGAGCGTCTACCAATCAAGAACAAGAAAGCACGCCAACCAATATTTCGCAAGAATCTTCTAATCAAGAACAAAATGCAGCACCTTCCAATCCAATACAACAAGGAGCATCTGCCAACCAAGAACAAGATAGGGCACTTCCTATTCAAGAACGACAAAACACTCAAAAGAATGGACTAGTTCAACCATCGCCAGCTGAAATGAGTAATGATGATATGGCGTATACTATGCACATTTTTCACCCATCTAAATTAATTGCTTATGATGCAGATGTTATAGTATCATTTTTGAAAAGTCAAAATATAAGTTATAAGCAGATGGTAAAGCATGCTAGGGCTTTTAGTAAATATTATTATACAAAATTCCCACAGGTAAAAGCTCAAACAAGGCGTGTGATTGTGCCAAGAACTCAACCAACAGAACAAGAAAATGTAAATGAGCAAGAAGAAAGGGCGGATACGCCAGTTGTAAATCAAGAAGTAAGTGAAACACATGAAAAACAGAATCTAAAAAAAGCTTCTATAGTTGAGAATCAACAAACAAATCAAGAGTCAAACAATACCGATGCGGAGCAAATAATTCATGAGGTGGAAAACCCACAAGAGATTTTGCAAACAGAAGTTGATTTAAATCAAGAGCAAACTGCATCTAAACCCGTAGAAATAAAACAAGATGAAGTTATTCAACAAGAAGAGGCAACAAGGCAGATTATTCAAGAAAAAATTACTGAACAAAAAACAGAATCAGCAAAACCAACTGTATCGGCACCTTCGACTGAAACTAAGACAGAGCAACATCAATCAAAGTCTGTAGGCGTGGTAGATGCATCCCATAGTATTTTAAAGGCATATTTTGCTGATACTGCTATAAGCAGTATTAAAAGCCGAGTAGTAAAAGAAAATGAGGATTTAGAGTCTCACAATTACAATGTCGCAGAAGAATTTTTAACCTGGTATGATAGAACACTAAAAGAAAGAGGTGAAAATCTAACGCTTGAAGTTCAGGAAGAAATACAACAATTACTTGAAAATCAACCTTTGGCGTTCAAGCGATTTCAAAAAGAAGCTTTCGCTAATATTATAAGTGGTATTAAAGAAATGACATCAATAACCGAATTAACACCAACTATTTCGACTAATTTGATTAATGGGTTAGAAGGTAAATTTAATAATACGAAAGATAAAGGAAAACTTGAAGATCAACAAGCTAAAAATTTAATTTTGAAAGACTTTCAAAACACTGAAATTCTTTCCCTTATAGATAATGATAATTTTGACGCCAGTATGCAAAATGTTTATGTAGGCATGCATATTGTGAATAAAGCATTAGTTGATGCGGATGATATTCGAAAAATATATTTGAAAAAAAAACAACAAGCACTAAATAAAACCGAACCTTCTACTTCTCCACATAGTCCAACGAGTGAAATTGAACGGTAATATAATTCAAAAAATGTAATATTTTTTAAGTTATTGAATAATATATCCTTAAATATTTGTAACAAAAATTAAATTAAATTACATATATTTATTGACAGCACATCTCTTTTTCATTATAATATATGAACTAAATTATATTTACACAAATTTATAAAAAGAGTTGAAGTTTTAAAAGAAGCCGACATGTTTAAAACAATTTTAAATGTGTCGCAACTTTTTTTAAAAAAGAAAAGGTTATTTTGTATACATTTTATGGAGGCTAAAAAAAATGGAAGAAATTTATTTAACGAAAGAAGGCTATAAGGAATTAGAAACACGATTATTGTTTTTAAAAAGTCAGGGCAGAGTAGATATTGCTGAAAAGATAAAATATGCTCGCAGTTTTGGTGACATAAGCGAAAATAGTGAATATGATGCTGCTAGAGATGAAGAAGCATCTTTAGAACAAGAAATAAAAGAAATTGAAAACAAACTGAGAAAAGCAAAAATAATATCTAAATTAAAGATTGATAAATCTGTAATTAATGTTGGTTGCCAAGTGGTTGTTTATGATAAAATTTTTGATGAAAATTTAAATTTTACAATAATCGGCAGTAGCGAAAGCAATCCATCTAAAGGATTAATTAGTAATATTAGTCCTATCGGCAAAGCATTAATGGGAAAAAAGAAAGGCGATGTTGTGGATGTGGAAACACCGGGCGCTAATAAAATGCAGTTCCAAGTGTTGACTATAACATATCTTTAAAAATGATTATTTAATCTAAAAGTTTAAAGCAAGGCGACTCCGCGTTGCTTTTTTTGCGTAAACTGGCATTAAATTCGGTATATTTATAAGAAAAACGCGGGGGAATAATGGTGTTTCGTTCGATATCGTTTTAATAAAATGCAAAATAAGTTTCTAAAATTGCAAAAGTAATATTTAATATTTCGTTAAATCAAAATAACTTTAATGATAATTTATATCTGCCTATATCAATAAAATAATTGATAGTAATTTACTTAAAAACAATAAGGATTATTATTTAATATTTAATAGAAACATGAAAAGCTTGAAATCTATGTATTATTTGTATTGATTTTTGGCAGATTAAGTAAAGAGAGTAATTTTATCGATTGATTTATTAATTTTAAATTCCAATTTTGATTTTATTTTCATTTGTGTTCGGTCTTTATGTAAATTTGTTGCAAAAAATTTAAATTTATGATACTATAACATAGTTAGTTTATTGTATTATATTAATAAACTTGCAATTTAAAATTATATTGATTATAAATTGATAATTTTAGGATTTCGGAAGTATCAATAAATATGCGTAGAAATTACATAAAAGCCGAAGTGGCGGAATGGCAGACGCACACGACTCAAAATCGTGCGGGAAACCATGTGGGTTCAAATCCCACCTTCGGCACCAACAATCTAAGAAGGCGATTAATTTTTAAAATATCTTTACGGTGCAAGTTAGTTTATATGTTTGCGCTATAAATACTTCGCTAAGGTTTCAAATTAACAATTTTGGTGTATTAAAAATTTATTAGTGATTATACGCCAAAATTATGCAAAAAACGCTTAAAAAAAGTTGACTTGTTTGCGTTATTTATATATTAATAAACTAATTGAATTTTTCAATGTAATTGATTTATTAAAAAGGAGAATAATAACATGAGCAAACTGGAAAGGTTGCATACTAAAGGAAAAGTGTTTTTTCTTGTGCTTGTTTTGTTTACAATAACAAGTTTGTTTTTTGTGGGTTGTTGGGGTAGCACCACAACCATCTTTACTGTTACTTTTGATTCACGCGGCGGAAGCGTTGTTGAAAGTATTGAGGTAGAGAAAGGTGACAAAATAACAATGACAGATGAGCCGGAAAAATATGGTTATATTTTTAATGGATGGTATATAGATCAAGTTCCTAGTGCATTATGGAGATTAAATAAAGATATTGTAACAAAAGACATAACTCTTTTTGCAAAATGGGAAATTGATGATGTAGTTGTGAACGAAGAGCAGGATAATAAAATTAATGTTTTTGATACTTTGCTTTTAGATTATAACGAGAATGATTATAGTCCCGCAAATTGGAATATTCTGGAAGGATATATTAATAATGCGATTGCTAATGTAAACTCAGCAACAACAGTTGAAGAAGTTGCTGCAATAGATGTTGCAACAGTTTCAGATAATTGTAATGCAGTGCTAACACTGGCGCAAGAGTTGGCTAACGCTAAATCCATAAAGAATGCCGAATTAGATTCTTTACTTACTGAATATACACAAAGTAATTATAGTCCCGAAAACTGGGATGCGCTTGTGGCAATAATTAACAACACAAAAGCAACAGTAACAAACGCAACTGAAATTGCAACCGTACATGCTATTATCATTAATGACATTAGAACACAGTGTGATGCAATCGAAATGATAGCAGGAGAATTGGCTGACGCTAAAACCGCAAAAATTGGACAGTTAGATAATTTATTAAATAGTTATGTTCAAACTGATTACAGCCCTGCAAACTGGACTACTTTAACAGGATATATTAATACTGCTATTGCAGACGTAAATGCAGCTACAACAGTAGCGGAAGTTGATGCAGTAGATGTTGCAGTTGTTACAACAAATTGTAATGCAGTGCAAACACTAGCACAAGAGTTGGCTGACGCTAAAACCGCAAAAATTGGACAGTTAAACACTTTATTGGGACAATATTTAGAAGTAAATTACAGTCCTGCAAACTGGACGACTTTGACCGGATATATTAATACAGCTATTGCAGACGTAAATGCAGCAACAACAGTAGCGGAAGTTGATGCAGTTAATGTTACAACAGTTACAAATAATTGCAATGCAGTGCTAACACTAGCGCAAGAGTTGGCTGATGCTAAGTTAGCAAAAAATGCCGAATTAGATGCTTTACTCACTGAATATACGCAAAGTAATTATAGTACAGACAACTGGAATGC